>DATMSF010000257.1:0-6541 GCA_035565535.1 Aeromicrobium sp. | reverse complement strand
GACCAGCGACGCCAAGGTGTCGGTCCAGGTCGACGAGGTCGGCGACGCCATCGGTCCCGGCGCGAAGGTCCGCTACCACGGCATCATCGTCGGCCGCGTGCTGAAGCTGGTCGAGGACGACGGCTCGTACCGGCTGGAGATGCTGGTCGACGGCGACCACGCCGAGTCGATCCCGAACGACGCCACGGCCCGCATCCTGCCGGGCACGATCTTCGGCTCCGAGTACGTCGAGCTGCTGTCCGATCGCGACGCCGACGGCGACAACCACCTCGCCTCCGGTGACGTGCTGCAAGCCGACAGCAGCGACTCCACGCTACGGCTGATGGAGTCGTTCGACTCGGCCGAGCGGCTGATCTCGACCCTCGACGCCGAGGACCTGAACCGCATCACCAACAAGCTCGCCCCCGCACTCGACGGACACGGCGACGACATCAAGTCGTTCCTGGAACGTGCCGACCGGGTCATCACCGACGTCAACGCCGATCTGCCGACCACCTGGCAGACCCTGCAGCTGGCTCCGGCGGCACTCGACACGCTGACCGACATCACGCCCGACCTGGTCTCGGCGGCCGAGCACGCGCAGCTGACCTCCGACACCATCGTCACGTACGGCAAGGTCCTCGGCCAGGTGCTGACCGACTCGACCCGCACGGTCGAGCGCGGCGAGACACTCCTGGACAAGAACCACGACGTCATCGTCCCCTTCGTTGCCCGACTGGACCGCCTGACGAACCTGGTCGCCGACAACTCCACGTCCTTGCAGGACGTGCTGACGAACTTCGCGGCCGTCGGACACAACGGCGCCAACGGCATCGACGACAACGCGATCCAGATGATCGGCACGATCGGTACCGACCTCGTCGATGCCTACACGCCGGCCGACTGTGCCCGGTACGGGCCGACCTTGATCGCCACCAACTGCGGCGACCCGGTTCCGGCTCCTGAACCGAGCTCGGCCGACCGAGCCGCCGAGGCCAGCGCGCTCGCGGACCGGTTCAACGACCTGCTGCTCGGCGGGTCGCCGGACGCGCCCGCGGTCGCCCGGGCGACTGCGACCACCGGCCCGTCCGATCCTGCACGGACGGCACAGTCCACGCCGCTGAGCGGTCTGCTCAGCATCCTCGGGCTGGGGGGTGCCCGATGAAGATCCTTCGACGCCACCCGTGGGAGATCGCCGGACTGCTCGTCTTCACGATCATCGCGCTCGCCATGACCATGATCGTGGGCAACACCCTGGCCCGCAGCACCTCCGGGAACACCGACTCCTACTCGGCGCTGTTCACCGACGCGTCGGGCATCCGTGTGGGCGACGACGTGCGCATCGCAGGGGTCAAGGTCGGCCGCGTCGAAGGACGCGAGCTGACCGACGACGGCCTGGCCAAGGTCGACTTCGTGCTGAGCTCCGACCAGGAGGTTCGCACCGACACGGTCGCGCGGATCTCGTACCTGAACCTGCTGGGCCAGCGCTATCTCGCGCTCGAGGCCGGGCCCGAAGCCGGCACGGCGCTGCCGAGGAACGCCGTCATCGACACCGACCACACCCGGCCCGCGCTCGACCTCACCGAGCTGTTCAACGCATTCAAGCCGATGTTCGAGGCGCTCGACCCCGGCGACATCAACCTGATCGCCAACGAGCTGGTCCAGACCCTGCAGGGCCAAGGACCCCAGTTCGCCCACACGCTGCAGCAGACCGCCGAGCTGACCGAGCACCTGGCCGGGCGCGACGAGATCATCACCCGAGTCATCGCCAACGTCACGACCGTCATGGAAGCCACGTCGATGCACCGCGAGGAGCTGCAGAACGTCATTTCCGGCCTCGACGGCCTGGTGGGCGACCTGGCCGACGACTCCGGCGACATCGACAGCGCCGTGCAGGCGATGGATCGCATGACCGCGGCGATGGACGGCCTGCTCGACGAGTCGTCCGACTCGCTCAGCGTCGCCATCGCCCGCTTCGCCGAGCTCGGTGACACCTTGGTGGCCAACAACGACGTCCTGGCCACGACCCTGGAGGACGCCCCCGACCTGCTCGACGGCTTCAACCGCGCACTGAGCCACGGCAGCTGGCTCAACACCTACGTCTGCACGCTCGACGTGGGCGTGGGCGGCATCAAGATTCCCGACATCCTGGGCGTGTCCGGCAACTCGGAGCCGTGCCGATGAGGCGCGCGTCGATGTTCAAGACCGTCGTGGTCGGTGCCGTCACGATCGTGCTGATCGCGTTGCTGTGGCGCACGTTCGCCCCCGGCGGGACCGGCTACGCCGCGGAGTTCACCCACGCCTCAGGGGTGCGAGTCGGCGACGAGGTGCGCATCGCCGGCATCGAGTCGGGCAAGGTCACCGACATCTCGCTCAAGCAGGGCACTGCCGTCGTCTCGTTCGAGATCGACGGCGACGTCAAGATCCCCCAGGACACCCAGGCCCGCGTCAAGCTCGCCTCGATGCTGGGCACCACCTACCTGGAGCTGACGCCCGGCCAAGGCCCTCCGCTCGAGGCGGGCGACCACATCACCACGGCACACACCGCTCCGTCCTACACCGTGTCGAACGTCTTCACCGACAGCAACGACATCCTGCACGACCTGGACCTGGACGCCCTGGACCGGGCGATCTCGACGCTCTCGACCGAGTTCGACCAGGATCCTGAGCTGACGCAACGCACGATCGAGAGCACCGCCGAGCTCGCCCGCCTGATCGGTCAGAAGGACGCCCAGATCGACCGGCTCCTCGGCTACACGCGCGACGTCACCGGGATCGTGCGTGCGCAGCAGACCGAGCTGGACAACCTGCTGGTCAACGCCGAGCAGGTCGCCACGCTGGTGCAGCGCCGCCGTGCCACGATCGAGCGACTGGTCCAGAACGGCAAGCAGGTGCTCCAGACGCTCGACGGCATGGCCGATCGCAACGACGCCACGATGCGCAAGCTGCTCGGGCAGTTCGACCAGACCTTGACGATCCTGCAGGACCATTCCGACGACCTGGCCAGGACGCTGCAGCGAGCGGCTCCGTTCGCCCGGTACTACGCCAATGCCACGGGCAACGGCCCGTGGCTCGAGGTCGGCGCACCGTACTTCCTGCTGCCCGACGATCTGTGGTGCCCGATCGTCCAACCGCCGGGAGGGTGCTCATGAGCCGCTCCACGGCCCTGCGGGTCGGCGCCATCGGTGTGGTCGCCGTGCTGCTGCTCGCCGCGATCTTCCTCGCCCTGCGCCCGCGAACCGATCACACGACGATCACGATGCAGTTCACCGACACCACCGGCCTGTACGTCGGCAACGACGTGCAGACGATCGGGGTCCGCATCGGCGAGGTCACCAAGATCGAGCCGAAGGGCACGATCGTCGAGGTCACGGTCGAGGTCGACCAGCCCGTCGCGCCCGAAGCCAAGGCCGTCATCATGCAGTCGGCGCTGGTGACCGACCGCTTCGTCGAGATCACGCCCGCGTGGACCGGCGGCGCCCAGCTCGCCGACGATGCCGTGCTGGGTCTGGACCGCACCAAGTCCCCGGCCAACGTCGACGACATCTTCGCCGCCGTCGACGACCTGCTGGTCGCGCTGTCCGACACGACGTCGGACAGCAAGGACATCGGCGACCTGCTGTCGGTCAGCGCCGAGCAGCTGGAGGGCAAGGGCAAGGCGTTCGCCGAGCTGCTCGACGCGTCGGCGGACGCACTGTCCACGCTCGGGGGTACCGACGAGGACCTGACGGCCATCGTCGAGGACGCCGATTCTCTCGTGTCGATGCTGGCCGAGCGGGACGCCACGATCCGGTCCCTGGCCTCCTCCGTCGCCGACGCGTCCGAGCTGTTCGCCGGCCAGCGCGACGACATCGCCGAGACGATCCGCACACTGGACCAGCTCAGCCGCAAGATGGACGACTTCATCACCGACAACGACACCCTGATGACCAGCGCCGTCACCCGTGCCTCCGACGTGCTGGGTGTCTTCTCCGCGCAGAGCGACGCCATCGTCGACGCGTTCAACGCCCTGCCGTTGGCCGCCGACAACATCGCCCGCGCCTACGACCCGACCACCCGCAACCTGCGCGTGCGCCTGGACGTTCGCCGGATGGCGCCGTACGGAGAGCAGTTCCGCGAGAACCTGTGCCGGGCGTACGTCCCGGACGATCTGCCCGTCTGCGAGCAGATCGTGGAGGCGAACGGACCGTTCTTCGACCAGCTCGTCGACGTCGTCGCCGCACTCGTGGACGGAGTGGTCCCGTGATGCAGCATCGTCTCGCGATCGCCGCCGGTGTCACGTCGTTGGCCCTGCTGGCCGGCGGGTGCGGTATCGGCCCGGACCTGTACGACGTCCCCCTGCCGAGCAAGATCAGCGGCCCGACCTATGAGCTGAAGGCCGATTTCGAGTCCGCGCTGAACCTCCCGGTTGCCTCCCCGGTGAAGCTGGAGGGCAAGACGGTCGGTGTCGTCAGCTCTGTCACCACGTCGGACTACATCGCCCACGTGACCTTGAGCATCACCGAGGGCACCGAGCTTCCCCAGGGGACGCGCGCCGAGGTGCGGCTGACCGCTCCCGTGGGCGAGTCGTTCGTCGCCCTGAGAACGCCGGACGAACCGACCGCGGCACTGCTGACCGCCGGCGACACCCTCGGGCTCGACGTGACGGCAACGGCACCGGACACCACCGACCTGCTGACGGGCGTCTCCACCGCCGTGACGGGCGGCAACTACGCCGACCTGAAGGTCATCGTCGACGAGCTCGTCGTCGCGATGGATGGAACGTCGACCACCGCTCGACACCTGCTCCGCCAGGTCGACACCTTGGTCACCTCGACCAACGAGCACCGTGACCACATCGACCGTGCGCTCGATGCGCTCGACCGTCTGTCGTCGCAGCTGGCCGCCCAGACCGACTCGATCTCGACGTCGGTCACCAAGCTCGACCCGGCGATCCGCGCCCTGCAGCAGCAGGAGGACAAGGCCGTCGCGTTGTTGCAGGCACTCGACCGCGTCGAGCACAAGAGCAGCGACGTCATCGCCGGCCTCGAAGGCCGCCTGAAGAGCCAGCTCGACGCCACGCAGGAGGTCGTCGACGCCGTCATCGCCCGCAAGGACGACCTGCGCACCATGATGACCGGCGTCTCGGCGTTCGCCGTGGCACTCGAACGCGCCACCCCCGGAGACTTCGCCATGTTCGACCTGACGGCCAACGGCATCCCCGCCCTGCCCGAGCTCGGTGCCGTCCAGATCACTCCCGATGCAGGCACGCTGCTGCAGGACGATCCGGCCGCCATCATCGGCGGACTGACCGACACATTGATCGGTGAGGACGGGCTGCTGGGACTGCTGACCGGCATCGCCTCGGCAGGAGGTGACCACTGATGGCCACCAGGCTCGACCGACGCAACACCCGCCTCGCCGAGATCGTGCTGATCGTGATCGCCCTGATCGGGGTGCTGTACCTCGGCGACAGCGTGATCGGGTCCAACGTCTTCTCCTCCAAGCACGAGGTGACGGTCAAGCTCGCCAACGGCGGCGGCATCTATCCCGGCGCCGACGTGACCTACCGCGGCAACTCGGTGGGCCGCGTCGACCGCGTCTTCCTCGACGACGGTGGGGTCACGGTCGAGCTGCACGTGAAGGGCGACGTCGACATCCCCACCGACACCGAGGCCGCCGTCTCCAACCTGTCGGCGATCGGCGAGCAGCGGATCGATTTTCGGCCCCGGGTCGATCACGGACCCTTCCTGCGCGACGGCGACGTGGTCGAGGCGACCAACACCTCGACCCCGCGCCGGTTCGACGACATCGTGACGCACCTGGGCGACGTCGCCGATCGCATCGATCCCGAGGACATCACGACCATCACCACCGAGCTCGGCGACGGGCTGAACACCCGCACCGACCTCGTCGCGTTGGGCCGCGACGCCAACCGGGTGCTGACGCTGCTGGAGAACCTGCAACCACGATTCGACCACCTGGTGCAGCAGTCACAGGTACCGTTGCGGGGCATCGTCGACTCCGGCTCGGACCTGCGCACGTTCGCGAAGAACATCGACCTGGTGACCGCGAGCATGAAGGCCTCCGACGGCGACATCCGTCATGCGCTGGACTCGACCTCGTCGCTCACCCCGAAGCTGGCGACCTCGATCCGACAGCTGACCGACCCGCTGACGTCGTCCATCGCGAGCTGGAACGCCTTCGCCAAGCTCGGCGACGACCGCCTCGAGGGCTACCAGCACTGGCTGCGGTGGGCGCCCGATCAGTTCTACGCGATGGCCGACGCCACGCGCGACGGCTCAGGACACGTGCTGATGGTCGCCAACTTCGGCGACAACTGCCCGTACGGCCCGCCGCGGGTCACGCCGTTCGCGATGACCCACGACCCGGCGCCGAGCGACCAGCGGTGCACGGTCGAGAAGGCCGGCGTCCAGCAACGCGGCACCCAGTACGCTCCTCGCCTGCCCGGGGACCCCGAACCGTAGACCGCCGCATCACCAGCGGACCACCCGACGAAAGAGAACGATGGACTTCACCTTGCCCGAAACCGCCCAAGCCGTGCGCGAAGGCGTCGCTCGCG
>DATMSF010000256.1:0-4622 GCA_035565535.1 Aeromicrobium sp. | reverse complement strand
CGCCGCACCGAACGGCAAGGACATCACCGTCGAGATCGTCGAGGCCCACCCCTACTGATCGCCGTTCTCGGCGGTCGAGGAGCACACCGCCGGTCGCCAGGACCCATGCGTTCGGGCGTCACCTATCGATCAACGGGCCGGGTCGGACGAACTGATAGCCGAGGTCGAGCAGTCGCTGCTCGACCTCGGCCTTGTGCGCGGGCCCGCGGGTCGCGACCTCGATGTCGACATCGACCTGGTTGATGACCAGCGTCTCCGATGCGCGGTCGTGCCCGACGTTGATGACGTTGACCTGCAGCGAGGCCAGGTCGGCCAGCAGGCGCATCAGGTTGCCCGGACGATCGGGGATCCGCACCTTGAGCTTGAGGAACCGCCCGCCCGCAGCCAACCCGTGACGGATCACGTCGAGCAGCACGAGTGGGTCGATGTTGCCGCCGGACAAGACCGCGACGGCCGGACCGTCCCAGCGTCCGGGGTGCTCCAGCAGCGCTGCGACAGCGGCCACTCCTGCGGGTTCGACGAGCAGCTTGGCGCGTTCCAACAGGCCGAGGAGCGCACGGCTGAGCTGCTCCTCGCCGACCGTGACGACCTCGTCGACCAGCTCGGAGATGATCGCGAACGGCACGTTGCCCGGCTCGGCGACCGCGATCCCGTCAGCCATGGTCGGTGCCATCGCTGCGGCGACCGGATGCCCCGCGGCCAGCGAGGCCGGGTAGGCGGCGACCTCGTCGGCCTGCACGCCCACGATGCGTAGCTCGGGGAACTCGGACTTCAGCAGCGCCACCCCCGCGGCCAACCCGCCTCCCCCGACCGGGACCAAGATCGTGCGGACACCGGGCAGCTGCTCGACGATCTCGAGACCGAGCGTGCCCTGACCGGCGACGATGTCGGCGTGATCGAACGGGTGGATCAGCACGGCGCCCGTCTCGTCGGCGAACGCTCGAGCCGCTTCGAGCGCCTCGGTCACCCCTGAGCCGTGGAAACGGACCTGCGCGCCGTAGCCCTCGGTGGCGGCGACCTTGGGCAACGCTGCCCCCTCGGGCATGAAGATGGTCGCCTGGGCACCCAGCATCGACGCCGCCAACGCGACGCCCTGGGCGTGATTGCCCGCGCTGGCGGCCACCACGCCGCGCGACCGTTCCTCGTCGGACAGTCGCGCGATGCGGGTGTAGGCGCCTCGGATCTTGAACGAGCCGGCACGCTGCAGGTTCTCGGCCTTCACGTGCACCTTGACCCCCGCGCGCCCGCTGAGCCAGCGGGAGTGCGACAACGGGGTCGGCTCGATCACACCCGTGAGCAGCTCGCGGGCGGCGCGGACATCGGACAGGTCCATCAGGTCGCGTCCGGTTCCGGCTCGTCCTGAAACGGCTGGGCCGCATCCACCAGATGTCTGACGACTCCGTTCAGACAGGCGGCGAGCGGCACTGCGATGAGAGCCCCCACGATGCCCGCGACGATGATGCCGGCGGCGATGGCCAAGATGATCGCCAGCGGGTGGATGGCGACGAACCGGCCCATCAGGAACGGCTGCAGCACGTGGGACTCCAGCTGCTGGACCGCGACCACGGCAGCGAACATCAACAGCGCCACGACGGGACCCTGCGCGACGAGCGCGACCAGCACGGCGACCAGCCCCGACACGAACGCTCCCACGATCGGCACGAAGGCGCCGAGGAACACCAGCACCGCGATCGCGAACGTCAGCGGCACGCCCAGAATCCAGGCGGCCACGGCGATGCCGATCGCGTCGGTGAGCGCGACCAGCACGGTGGCACGCACGAACTTGGTCAGCGACGTCCACGCCGTGTGACCGGACGAGTCGACCTTCTCCCGCGAGGCCGCTGGGAACAGCGCGACGATCCAGCTCCAGATGCGGTTGCCCTCGTAGAGGAAGAAGAACAGGCCGAACAAGGCGATGAAGAACCCGGCCACGACGTGGGTGACGGTCGTGCCCACCTGGCCGGCGGTGTTGAGCCACGACGACGTGTCCGTCGTGGAGATCGCCTCCTTCGCCTTGTCGACGTACCGCTGGATCTGGCTGTCGCTCAGGTTGAGCGGGTCACCGCTGGCCCACTCCTGGATCTTGCTGATGCCGTCGACGACGCTGGTGCGCAGGTCGTTGACCTGGGTGGACAGCTGCTGACCGACCAGCGCGATCATGCCGAAGACGGCTCCGAGCATCGCGATCACCACGACGAACGTCGCGGCGACGCGAGGCAGTCCTTTCGCGACGAGCCAGTCGACAGCGCCCGACAGCAGCGCGGTGCCCAAGATCGCGACGGCGACCGGGACGGTGATCTCGCTGAAGTAGCGCATCAACCAGATGAAGGCGAAGCCGGCTCCACCCAGGACCAGCAGCCGCCACGCCCACTGGGTCGCGATCTCGACGCCGATCGGGACCTCGTACCGCTTCTCGCTCACCTGCCCGAGCCTACAATCGAGATGAGGTGAATCGATGATCTTCAACCGCGCCACTACTGAACTGCCCACCGTCGAGAACGCGCTACCCGGCCGCGCCGAGCGGCCGTTCCCCGTGGGCGAGACCCATCGCGTGCTCGGCACGCCACTGGTGACCGACCCGCCCGAGGGCATGGAGGTCGCCGTCGTCGGCCTCGGCTGCTTCTGGGGTGAGGAGCAGACGTTCTGGAACATCCCGGGCGTGTGGTCGACCACGGTCGGCTACGCCGGTGGTGTCACGCCCAACCCGACCTATGAGGAGGTGTGCACCGGCCGCACGGGTCACGCCGAGGTCGTGCGCATCATTTTCGACCCGAAGGTCGTCTCGTACCAGGACCTGTTGAAGGTGTTCTGGGAGAACCACGACCCGACCCAGGGCATGCGCCAGGGCAACGACCGGGGCAGCCAGTACCGGTCGATCCTGCTGACCACGTCGCCAGAACAGCAACGACTGGCCGAGCAGTCGCGTGACGCCTACCAGGTGCAGATGACCAAGGCCGGTTACGGCCAGATCACCACCGCGATCGTGCCGCTGGAGGAGTACTACTACGCCGAGGACTACCACCAGCAGTACCTCGATCGGGTCCCCGACGGCTACTGCCCGTTGCACGCGACGGGTGTGGCCTACGCGTAGGGAGGAGCTCGAGCGGTACGCCGGGCGGAGGATCCCGGACCTGATGCCGCATGACCTGCGCCTGCTGTTCGTCGGCATCAACCCCGGGTTGGTCAGTGCGGCGACCGGGTTGCACTTCGCCCGGCGGGGGAACCGCTTCTATCCCGCTCTGGTCGGCGCAGGTGTGCTGCCAGAAGGCGTCGTCGACGCCGCCGACGCCAGGCCGTTTCTGCTGCGCGCCGGCGTCGGCATCACGAATCTGGTGGCTCGCTCCAGCGCCCGTGCCGATGAGCTGGAACCGGGCGAGATCGTGGCCGGCTACGCGCGCTTGGGCAAGGTCGTGGCATCGCATCGACCCGCAGTCGTGGCGTTCCTCGGCATCACCACGTACCGCGTCGCGACCGGTGACCGGCGCGCCAAGGCCGGGGTGCAGGAGTCACCGTGGCCCGGCACGCAGGTGTGGGTCGCGGCGAATCCCAGCGGTCTCAACGCGCACGCGACGCTGGAGTCGTTGACAGCGGACTACCGCGAGATCGCCGTGGCCGCAGGGGTCGTCCAGCCCTAGGGGGACCGGACCGTCGCGACGGTCAGCGCGGAGTCGTCGGTCAGAGGCCTGCTCGCCGCCCCGCGAGCGCGAAGACCGTCTGGTAGGCCGGACCGAGCACCCGGATGGCCTTGTCGAGCACGAACGCGTCGATGCCGATCAGGACGCGCGCCTTGTTGCGTTCGACCCCCTTGAGGATGACCTGGGCGGCCTTCTCGGGCGACGTGCGGGCGATCTTGTCGAACTCCCCGGCCAGCTCGGCGGCGTTGCGGTCCTCGGTGACCTCGGCGTTGCGCGCGATGTTCGTCTTGATGCCGCCGGGGTGCACGCAGGTGACCTGCACAGGACGCTTGTCGACCTTCATCTCCTGGCGCAACGACTCGGTGAAACCGCGCACGGCGAACTTGGCCGCGTTGTAGGCGCTCTGCGTCGGCATGCTGAACAAGCCGAACACGCTCGACACGTTGATGACGTGCCCCTCGCCCGACTCGATCAGGTAGGGCAGGAACGCCTTGGTGCCGGCCACGACGCCCCAGAAGTCGACGTCCATGACGCGATCGATGTCCTTGTACGACATCTTCTCGATCTCGCCGGTGAACGCGATGCCGGCGTTGTTGAACACCAGGTTCACGACGCCGAAGTGTTCCTTGACCTCCTGGGCGTACACCTCGACCAGCTCGCGCTGAGACACGTCGAGCCGGTCGGCCTTCACCTCGCCACCCGCGGCCGTCACGAGCGCCTCGGTCTCGGCCAGTGCCTCCAGGTCGACGTCACTGATCGCGACCTTGGCTCCACGCCGGGCCAGCTCGACGGCGAGAGCACGGCCGATTCCCGATCCTGCTCCGGTGACGACGGCGACCTTGCCGGGGATGCTGGTCATGGTGAGTTCCTTTGCTCGGTCTTGGGATACCGTCGGTATCTGACTACGGACGCTAGCACGCCCGAACGTCAGCTGACCAGCAACGACGACCGCAGACGGTCGGCCAGATCGTCCTCGGCGCCGGCGCT
>DATMSF010000255.1:0-9386 GCA_035565535.1 Aeromicrobium sp. | reverse complement strand
AACCTCGGTCGGCTGCTCGGCATCTACGAGGAGCTGCGCGACACCTCGCAGCTGATCGTCATCACGCACCAGAAGCGCACGATGGAGGTCGGTGACGCGTTGTACGGGGTCTCGATGCGCGGCGACGGGGTGTCGGCCGTGATCAGTCAGCGGTTGCGCGAGGACGAGGGTGCCTGACCGCGAGCCCGGACGGGTCGCCGGATGGTTGGATGGACACCGTGAGTGATCAGGTGCCACCCGTTCCACCCGGCCCCGAGCAGCGACCGGACGCCTCGCAGCCGCCGCAGTACCCGGGTGCGGTGCCGCCGCCTCCCCAGGCAGGCATGGGTGCGTACCCGCCGCCCGCCCCCGCGTACGGTCCCCGGGTCGACCGGCGTCCGGGCACGGTCACGGCGGCAGCAGTGACGGCGATCGTCCTGGCGGCGCTCGGCACGGTGTTCTGGGGCCTGACCGGGATGTTCGCGGTCGTCGCGCAGGACGAGTTCGTCGACGAGCTCCACAACGCGGCGGGGTTCGAGGGATACAGCCGAAGCGAGCTGACCGACCTCGCCGGCGTGGTCGGGATCCTCTGCGTGTGCATCGCCGCATGGTCGGTTTTCACCGTCGTCACCGCCTCGTTGTCGCTGCGGCGGCACAACTGGGCGCGGATCGTCACGATCATCACGTCAGGTGGTTGGGCGTTCTTCGGTGTCTTCAGCGTCGTGATCGGAGTCCCTGTCGGGATCGTGGCCATCGGGCTCGGGGTGACCGTCGTGGTGTTGTACCTCGTCGGCCAGGCGAACGCTTGGTACAACGGGACAAACGCATGACCGACCAGGTCACCGATCGTCGCCGCGACGAGTACCCGGTGGTGCGGACCATCAGCACGCGCTGGGAGGACGAGGACGTCTACGGCCACGTGAACAACGTGGTCTACTACTCCTACTTCGACACCGCGGTCAACGGGTTCCTGATCGAGACGACCGGCCTCGACGTCCGCACCTTGTCGGCCTACGGCATCGTCGCGGAGTCCAGCTGTCGGTTCCTGCGCGAGCTGCGCTTCCCGGTCGACGTCGAGGCCGGTCTGCAGCTGGAGAAGCTCGGCACGTCGAGCGTCGTGTACGAGATCGGCCTGTTCCAGGGGGACGAGCCGGGGCCGGCTGCGGTGGGCCGGTTCGTCCACGTCTACGTCAGCGGACCCGATCGGACGGTCACGCCGGTTCCCGACGTCATCCGCACGGCACTGGCGCACCTGCAGGTGTAGGCGTCCTCTGCCGCTCAGAGCAGCTGGACGGCATGGTGCATCCACGGCACGGCGAGGGTCACGGTGGGGCCGACGATGACGAGCACCGACAGGGCCAGTGACGTCGCAGCCGACGCGCGCCGCGCCGCGGGGGAGGCCGGTGACCGCAGCCGGTTGATCCTCAGGAGCGCGTCGCCGCCCGCACCGAGTGTGCCGCGGGGGGCGTCGCTGCCGGCCAGCGCGACGATGGCGCGAGCCAGCGCCTGATCACCGCAGCGTCGTCGTGCCACGTCGTCGGCCATCAGCTCGACCAGGACCTGACTCTGGCGAAGGGGCGCGTCGGTACGCAACGGGCGGGGAAAGGCTCGGTGCAGGACGCCGAAGGCCTCCAGCACCACGTCGTGGCGCAGCGTCGCGTGGGCGCGCTCGTGTTCCAGCACCGCCCGCAAGGCGGCGTCGTCGAGTGACTCGACGGTGCCGCTGGAGATCACGACGCGCGAGTCGCCGCGGCGTGGGATGCAGTAGGCGATCGGCGTCTGCTCGGCCAGGATGCGCACGGCGGGGAGCGCTCCGTGGGGTTCACCGAGCAGATCGGCCAGCTGACGCTGGCGCTCCCGTCGCGCCGAGGTCTCGCTCCAGACCTTGCGTGCCGACCACCAGAACCGGCCCCACACCAGCACCCCGACACCCAGGATCGCCACGTGCAACCCGATGTGCCACCAGGCCAACGCGTCATGGCTGACCAGCCACAACGCGGTCGACAGGGCGGCGCCGGAGATGGCCAGGACGGCGGCCAGGGCCAGTGACTGCCACAGGACGATGCCGGCTGCCGGTGCCAGTTGCGGCCACGCGGCCCGAGCCAGGAGGGCCGGCACGGGAAGAGTCAGTGCCAGCCCGATCAACCCGAGCCAGACGGGGGTCATGGGGTCAGGTCCGGTCCAGGATGTCGTCGAGGGCGGCGCGGAGAGCGGCCGCCTCGTCAGGGTCGACCGTGCGGGCGAAGTGCACGAGCGCGGCGGTGCGGTCGACGCCGGCCTGGTCGAGCGCATCGTGCAGCAGCTCAGAGGTGGCAGCATCGCGCGTGGTCGCGGGGGCGTAGCGGAAGGCGCGACCGTCGCGTTCGCGCTTGACCATGTCCTTGGTGCCGAGCCGGTCCAGCACCGTCATGACGGTCGTGTAGGCCAGATCGCGTTCCTCGAGTCCGTCGAGCACCTCGCGCACGGTCATGGGCGCGGGAGCGTCCCACAGCACATTCATGACCGAGCGTTCCAGCTCTCCGAGACGAGTCATGGGTCCAATCTACGACATGGCGTAGTACTGCGCTTGCGGTGACCCTTCTGAACTACTACTTTACGTAGTAGGTACTACGACCGGTAGTAGACAGGAGTCGGCATGGACGCGTTGGAACTGGCTCGATGGCAGTTCGGCATCACGACGGTCTACCACTTCTTCTTCGTGCCGCTGACGATCGGGCTGTCGGCCATCGTGGCCGGCATGCAGACCGTGTGGTGGCGGACGGGCAACGAGCGCTGGCTCCGGCTGACGCGGTTCTTCGGCAAGCTGTTCTTGATCAACTTCGCGATGGGCATCGCCACGGGGATCGTCCAGGAGTTCCAGTTCGGGATGAACTGGAGCGACTACTCGCGGTTTGTCGGCGACATCTTCGGCGCACCGCTGGCGATCGAGGGGCTGCTGGCCTTCTTCTTGGAATCGACCTTCCTGGGACTGTGGATCTTCGGCTGGGACCGGCTGAAGCCGGGGCTGCACCTGGCCTGCATCTGGATCGCGTCGCTGGGCACGATCTTCTCCGCGTACTTCATCCTGGCCGCCAACTCGTTCATGCAGAACCCCGTCGGTTACCGGCTCAACGGTGACTGGGCCGACGGCACCGGTCGTGCGGAGCTGACCGACATCGGCGCGGTGCTGACCAACAAGGTGCTGATGGTGACGTTCCCGCACCAGATCTTCGGCTGCTTCATGGTGGCCGGCGCATTCGTCGCGGGTATCGCCGTGTGGCAGCTGGTCCGCCATCCGGACCGCGATGTCGACGCGTTCCGCCCGGCTGCGCGCATGGGCGCCGTGGTGCTGATCGTTGCCGGTCTGGGCACGATGATCTCCGGCGACTTCCAGGGCAAGGTCATGACCGAGGTGCAGCCGATGAAGATGGCAGCGGCCGAGGCGTTGTACGAAGACGCCCAGCCGGCGCCCTTCTCGGTCTTTACCGTCGGCACGCTCGACGGGTCGGAGCCGATCCTGCAGCTGGAGGTGCCGCGGCTGCTCTCGTTCCTGGCGGCGGGCAACTTCACGGCCGAGGTTCGCGGCATCGACTCCCTGCAGGCCGAGTACCAGCAGACCTACGGGCCGGGGGACTACCGGCCGAACATCCCGGTCACGTACTGGACCTTCCGCATGATGATCACCGCCGGCGCGGTCGCGATGGCTGGCGGAGCGCTGATCTGGTGGGTCGTCCGCAGGAACGGGCCACCGCGGGTGACGGGGCGGGCGGCCAGGTGGCTGGCCTGGACCGGCGTCGTGCTGCCGTTGCTGCCGCTGTTCGCGAACTCGTTCGGGTGGATCTTCACGGAGATGGGGCGTCAGCCGTGGCTGGTGTTCGGCCTGCTGCCGACGGCGGCCGGGGTGTCGCCGGGGACGACGGTGGCCGAGGTCGGCACCTCGCTGGCCGCCTTCACGCTGCTCTACGGGGCCCTCGCGATCGTCGAGGTGCGACTGCTGATGACCTACGTGCGCAAGGGCCTGCCGGATGCCGACCCGCCGGAAGCCACCGATGACGAGGACGCACCGCTGGCCTTCGCCTACTGACCGACTTGCCCGATGTGATCGAAAGGAACCGACATGGAGCTGACGACGATCTGGTTCGTGCTCATCGCGGTGCTGTGGACCGGCTATCTGGTGCTGGAGGGATTCGACTTCGGCGTCGGCATGCTGATGGGCCTGTTGGCCCAGGACGACCGCGAACGACGGGTCCTGCTGAACACGATCGGTCCGGTGTGGGACGCCAACGAGGTGTGGCTGCTGGTCGCCGGCGGAGCGACGTTCGCCGCATTTCCCGAGTGGTACGCGACGTTGTTCAGCGGTTTCTACCTGCCGTTGCTGCTGATCCTGCTGGCGCTGATCGTGCGCGTCGTCGGCATCGAGTTCCGTTCCAAGCGTCCCGATCCGCAGTGGCGGCGTTGGTGCGACCTCGCGATCATCACGGGCTCGTTCGTGCCCGCTCTGCTGTGGGGAGTCGCGCTGGCCAACATCGTGCGCGGGGTGCCGATCGACGCCTCCAGTGAGTACGTGGGCTCGTTGTGGGACCTGCTCAACCCGTACGCACTGCTCGGGGGGTTGGTGACGGTGTCGGTGTTCGTCGTCCACGGAGCGTTCTTCGTCGCGCTGAAGACGACGGGGCCGATCCACGGACGAGCGATGTCGTTCGGTCGCCGTAGTGCCGCCCTGGCCGGAGGCTTCGCGACAGCGTTCGTGGTCTGGACCGTCGGACGAGACGTCGGTGTCGCGACCGTCGTCCTGGGCGTCGTGGTGCTGGCGTCGTTCGTCGCAGCGCTGGCCAACGCCCTCGGCGAACGCGACGGCTGGGCGTTCGCCGGGACCACGGTGACCATCGGCGCGCTGGTCGTGCTGTTGTTCACGGCGCTGTTCCCGGATGTCATGCCCTCGAGCCTGGACGCCGCCTGGTCGCTGACCACCACCAACGCGGCCGCGACACCGTACACGTTGAAGATCATGAGCTGGGTCGCCGTGGTCTTCACGCCGCTGGTCCTGCTCTACCAGGGCTGGTCCTACTGGGTGTTCCGTCGCCGGATCGGCGTCCACCACATCCCGGCGTGACCATGAGACCACTCGACCCCGAGCTCGTCCGGCGATCGGCGGCCGTCAGGCGCCACCTGATCGTCGTCGTGGTGCTCGGCGTGACCACGGCGGGCCTGCTGATCGCTCAGGCCTGGTTCGTCGCCGACGTCGTCGAGTCCCGGTTCCTGGGCTCGACCGCGACGACGGCCACGGTCGCGGTGGTGGCGGCGATCGCCGTCCGAGGGCTCGTGACCTGGCTCCAGGAGGCGATCGCGGCCCGATCCGCGGCCCGGGTCAAGGCCGAGCTCAGGGCCGAGGTGGTCGACGCGCTGCTGGACCCGCGGCGGGTGGGCGATCGACCGTCGAGCGCACGGGTCGTAACGCTGCTGGGGCAGGGGATCGACTCGCTCGAGGCCTACATCGGCCGATTCCTGCCGCAGGTCGTGCTGTCGGCCCTCGTCCCGACGATGATCGTGCTGGCGATGATCTGGGCCGACGTCTGGTCCGGTCTCATCGCGGCGGTGACGGTCCCGCTGATCGTGGTCTTCCTCGTGCTCGTCGGCCTGCGCACCCAGGACGAGATCGGCCGCAGGTGGCGGTCGATCGACCGGCTGAGTCGCCACTTCGCCGACGTGCTCGACGGGATCGTCGTGCTGCGGACGTTCGGTCGCGATCAAGGCGTCGGGATCGAGACCAACGGGCAACGTCATCGTGAGGAGACCGTGCGATCGTTGCGGGTCGCGTTCTTGTCCTCGGTAGCGCTCGACCTGTTCTCGACGCTGTCCGTCGCGCTCGTGGCCGTGGCAGTCGGTCTGCGGCTGGTGAACGGAAGCCTGGACCTGGCGACCGGGTTGTACGTGCTGCTGCTGGCCCCTGACGCCTTCTTGCCGATCCGCCGGCTCGGCGCGAGCTTCCACGACAGCACGGCAGGCCAGGACGCCATCGCAGCGGTGACCGACCTGCTCGGCCACCAGCGCCACCCTGGAGTCGGGTCGGTGCCCGACCCGCGTGGTCTGCCGATCGAGCTGTCCGACGTCGTCGTGCGTCACCAGGGTCGGGACCGGCCGTCGCTGAGCGTCGAGAGGCTGGTGTTCCTGCCCGGCGTCGTCACGGCGCTGACCGGACCGTCCGGCTGCGGCAAGTCCACCTTGCTGAGCCTGCTGCTGGGCACCGTGCTGCCGGACCGAGGCAGCGTCACGGTCGGTGGGCAGGACCTGACCGACGTCGATCCCGAGCAGTGGCGTCGGCACGTCGCGTGGGTGCCGCAGGTGCCCGGCGTCATCGAGGGCACCGTGGCCCAGAACGTCCGGTTCGGGATCGAGGCCGACGACGCGGCGGTGATCGACGCACTGCGGGCGGCCGAGGCGCTGGATCTGGACCCGGCCCGTCGCATCGGCGAGTCGGCCACCGACATCTCAGCCGGTGAGCGGCGCCGACTCGCGGTGGCGCGTGCGGTCCTGCGCGTGCGCCACGGGGGCGCATCGCTGGTGCTGATGGACGAACCGACGGCCGGCCTCGACACGGGGCGTGAGGCGACCGTGCTGGAGACGTTGAAGTCGCTGGCCGCCACCGTCGTGGTGGTCTCGCACCGACCCTCGACGCTGGCCGTCGCCGACCGGGTCGTGGCATTGGAGCTGCCGGGGGTCCTGGAGGTGGCGCCGTGACGACGCGGCTGGCGCTGGGGCGGGCGCTGGGAGTGACTGCTCAGCTGTGCGCAGCCGGGCTGCTGCTGACCTCGGCCTGGCTGATCGTCAGGGCCGCTCAGCAGCCACCCGTGTTGTTCCTGATGGTGGCGATCGTGGGGGTGCGCTTCTTCGGCGTCGCCCGCACGGTGCTGCGGTACGCCGAGCGACTGCTGACGCACGACGTTGCGCTGGGCCGGGTCGTCGCGCTGCGGTTGCAGGTGTACCGAGCGCTGGAGCAGCGCGCCGGGCACATCGCCGACAGCGGCCGACGAGGTGAGCTGATCCATCAGGTGGTCTCCGACGTCGACGCGGTCCAGGACCGACTGCTGCGCATCCGGGGTCCGTGGATCGTGGCGTGGTGGACCGTCGCCGTCGTGTCCGGCGCCGTGGCCCTGATCGAGCCGTGGTCCGGCCTCGTGGTGCTGATCGGATCGATGCTGTCGATGCTTGCGGTGCGGTGGCTCGGCGGGGTGTCGGCCGGGGACGACCTGACGGCCGAACGCAACCGTCTGGCCGGCGAGCTGTCACAGATCGTCACAGCCGGACCCGATCTGGTGGTGGCCGGCCTGACCGCTGCCCACGACACCGTCGAACGGATCGCCGCGGTCGAACGCCTCGAGACGCGTGCGGCCTGGCGGACCGGTCGGGCCAGAGCCGCCGTGACGGGGGTGACGGCCGCGGTCGTGGGCCTCGTGGCCAGCGCGACGTCGGCGGTCGATCCGGTGCTGGTCGGGGTCGTGGTGCTAGCGCCGTTGGCGCTCGCCGAACCCCTCGAAGCGCTCGCCGATGCCGAGCGCCTGCGCCCTGACGTCACCGCCGCCGAGCGCCGCCTGCGGGCCCTGATCGAGTCGGCCCCGGTCGTGGCCGAGCCGGAGCCGACCGCTCCGGACCCGACGGAACCGTCGTTGCGGGTCAGCGGGGTGACGATCGGCTGGGACCGCCCCCTCGTCGACGACGTGACGTTCGAGCTGCCGCCCGGGGGCGCCGTCGCCGTCACCGGCCCGAGCGGTGCGGGAAAGAGCACCCTGGGCCTGACGCTGACCGGGTTCGTGCCGCCGCTGGGCGGTCGGATCGAGGTCGGCGGCGTGGACGCCGCAGCCCTCGGCCCCGCGCGCGTCCGTCGTCTGATCGGTCGCCTCGGGCAGGACGAGATGGTCTTCGACACAACGGTGCGCGAGAACCTGCGGATCGCGGCGCCCGATGCCGACGACGCCCGGCTGGAGGCCGCACTCGGTGACGTCGGCCTGGGCGAGTGGCTGGCCTCCACCGCCGACGGACTCGACGCGCGCGTCGGTGAGCACGGAGCTGCGCTGTCGGGGGGTGAGCGGCAACGGCTGTGCCTGGCGCGGCTGCTGCTCGGAGGACACCGCATCTGGGTGCTGGACGAACCGACCGAGCACCTCGACGACCGGGCGGCAGAGGCGCTGCTGGAGGACCTGCTGGCCCTGCGTCCCCGGGTCGGTCTGGTCGTCATCACCCACGATCCGCGCGTCGTCGCGGCGATCGGACACCAGGTGCGACTCGAGGCCGGCAGTGCCGTGCCTGCCATCTAGGGTGGACCCGTGGACCTGTATCTGTGGATTCTGATCGCCGTCGTCGCCGTGGTCGTGGTCGGCGGCGGCATCGCCCTGGTGATGTCCCGCCAGCGGGACGCGCTGCCGCCGGTTGGTGAGCTCGACGAGATCACACGCGAGACGATCGAGCATCCCGAGGAGCCCGAGCCGCACCTGGCCGCCGACGACGAGGAGGCACCGTTCGAGGAGGTGCCGGCGGACGAGAAGGCCGCCGCGCCCACGACGCTGGAGCGGCCGGAGGCCCCCCAGGGCCGCCTCGTGCGTCTGCGCGCGCGACTGGCCCGCTCCAACTCCTCGCTGGGCAAGGGCCTGCTGGCGGTGCTGGGGCGCGCGACGCTCGACGAGGCCGCCTGGGAGGAGCTCGAGGACACGTTGCTGGCCGCCGACGTCGGTGTCGGCCCGACGACCGAGCTGGTCGACCGATTGCGTACGCGTCTCAAGGTCGAAGGCATCGACGACCCCGACGCCGCCAAGGCGATCCTGCGCGAGGAGCTGGTCACGGCCATCGGGCCCGAGCGGGACCGCTCGCTGGCCGTCGGCGGTGCGGACGGTCGACCCGGCGTCGTCCTGGTCGTGGGCGTCAACGGCACGGGCAAGACCACCACGGTCGGCCGCATCGCGCGCGTGCTCGTCGCCGAGGACCGTCAGGTGCTGCTGGCTGCCGCCGACACGTTCCGTGATGCCGCCGCCGATCAGCTCCAGACCTGGGGCGAGCGCGTCGGTGTCCCCGTCGTGCGCGGACCCGAAGGAGGGGATCCGGCCAGCGTCGGCTTCGAGGCGGTCAAGCGCGGCATCGACGACGGCGTCGACGTCGTCCTGGTCGACACCGCCGGACGACTGCACACCAAGACCGGCCTGATGGACGAGCTGGGCAAGGTCAAGCGCGTCGTGGAGAAGCAGGCCCCCGTCACCGAGGTGCTCCTGGTCATCGACGCCACGACGGGCCAGAACGGACTGACGCAGGCGCGTGTCTTCGGCGAGGTCGTCGACGTCACCGGCATCGTGCTGACCAAGCTGGACGGCACCGCCAAGGGCGGCATCGTGGTGGCGGTGCAGCGGGCGCTCGGAGTGCCGGTCAAGCTGGTCGGGCTGGGG
>DATMSF010000254.1:0-1648 GCA_035565535.1 Aeromicrobium sp. | reverse complement strand
TGCTCAGGCCACCGATCTTCTGATTCAGGTCGACGAATTGCGCGGCCGTGATGACACCGCTCCTGAGCGACTCCAGGCCGTACTGGACACCCACGTTGTCGAGCGGCGAACCGGCGAACCCCCGGCCGATCTCGTGCTCCTGCTCGGTCCAGACAGTCTCGTCGCGCGGACCGAACACGTTGATCGCGGCGTCGATGATCGAGCAGCGCACGCCGCCAGGATTCGCGTCGGGGTCGTACAGCTGGTCGGGGTCGACACCGACGCACGGGTTGGTGGGAATGATCGCCTGCTTGAACAACCCCTCGTCGGCGGTGATCGCGTTGATGGGCAGCAGGTGTCCCTCGACCGAGGCCCACTGCAACGGATTCCAGAACAGGCCGTCGGTGAGTCGATCGGTGCTCTCGAAGTACTTGCGCAGCAGGTGGTAGTCGGAGAACTGCAGGCCCGGCGACAGCGTGTCGGGGAACGAGCAGGTCACCACCAGGCCTTGGTAGAGGCCGGGATAGGCGTTGGCGATCGTCTGCTGGGCGATCGAGCCGCCGGAGCAACCGCTGCCGATCGTGTAGCGCAGGTCGCCGTAGGTCTCGACGAGGTGCTCCTTGGCCATCATGATCGACTCGGCCTCGGTGACCACGTTGCAGTTGTGTCCGGTGTTGGCCAGCGCGGTCGACATCATCGCGAATCCTCGCCCCAGTGCGACCGTCGGGCTGTCCCCGAACGCGTCGGCAAGTCCGTCGGGCAGGAAGTCGAACGTGCCGGAGTAGTCGGTCGTGGGCGCTTCGTCGGTCGCGTAGTCGACGCCGCAGCTGCCGCCGTGGGAGATGAACAGCTTGTTGTTCCACTGCTCCTGCGGACTCCAGCGGTCCCAGGCTCGTCCGGGCTGCCAGAGCATCGCGATGCGGTACTGGTCGCGGTCCTGGTACCCGGTCTCCACCCGCACGATGAACGGCACCGTCACGCCTTCGTCGGTCGTCGTGGATGCGACGTCACCGGCAGGGTTCTCGGGGTCGTAGGGCTGCAATCCGTCGAGCAGAGGATTCGTGGACTTGTACAGCCAGGTGATCTCGGGATCCTGGTTGCACTGCTCGTCGATCGCACCGGGCTGACAGCGCCACGGCTGCAGCTGAGGCCCGGAGAAGACCGGACCGCCCCGCGGGTGGTTCGTGATGGTCAACCAGGCTCCGCGCCCGTCGGGCAGGCGCGCCGTCAACTCGTTGCTGCCGACGCGCAGACCTTCGACCACGCCTTCGACCTGCCCGTTGGGGCGCTCGGCGAACGCAGCCGTCACATCGCGGTCGTCGGGTCGCTGCTCGGCGTGTCGGGTGGTGCCGACCCAGACCGTCAGGTCATCGACGTCGGCATCCGATGGCAGGGTGATCCGCACCAGGGCGTTGCCGTCGGAGACCAGATCTGCGCGGTTCGACAGCGACTCGATCCTGATCTCGTCGACGGGCCCGGCCGCGGTGGCCGTCGCCCCGGACCCGATCAAGACCGTCGTGGCGACGACGATGGCCGTCGTGAACCAGACGACCGGGGATCCGATGGCGCGAGCAGGTGCGGCGAACGGCATGGCTGGGCCTTCGTGTCACGGGGTCGGGAGTCTGCGAGCGCCTCCCTCCAGCGTTCGCGTGCCCCGAGCATGCCCGAG
>DATMSF010000253.1:0-1914 GCA_035565535.1 Aeromicrobium sp. | reverse complement strand
ATGCTGGCCGACTAGCTAGCCTGCTGCTGTGACCGCACCCGCCTCGATCGATCAACTGAACACGCTGCCCCTCGTCGCCGAGCACGTCGTCGGCCCCGAGCATCTCGACGAGAACGGCCACATGAACATCAGCCACTACTTCGTCCTCGCGGGCGAGGCGATGTGGACCCGGCAGCGCCGGGACTGGATCATCGACGAGCAGTACATCCCGACACGGAACATGACGGCGTTCACCGCCGAGCAGCACATCAAGTACTTCGCCGAGTGCGTGGCCGGCGACGTCATCGAGGTCCGCGTGGTGGCGGCCGGGCGCGCCGAGAAGGCGTTCCACCTCGTCGCGCTGCTGGTCAACCGCACCAAGAACGTGCTGGCGTGCGTCGTGGAGTCGATCGCGGTCCATGTCGACTTCTCGACGCGCCGCCCCGTCCCATTCCCCGACGACGTAGCGGCCGCGATCGACGCGTCCATGGCCGCGGACCGCCGTGACTGGCCGCTGCCGATCTCCGGCGCCCTGGCGATCCGCTCCTGATCAGGCTCGGGAGCGACGCTCCTGGACCCGCCGCTCGCGCGACCGCTTCTCCGCAGGTGTGATCTGCATCTGGTGCTTGGCCACGATGTAGGGGGTCTCGCCGACGATCGCGTTGTGGCTGCCGCTGAACAGGTACTTGCTGCTCAGGTTGATCATCGTGGCGAACCGGTTGCGGTTGCCCAGCAGGGTCGCGACGTGCAGTGCGACCCAGATGATCCAGGCCGTGAAGCCCTTCATCTTCGGTAGGTGCGCGATCTCGGCGACGGCCGACGACTTGCCGATCGTGGCCATCGTGCCCTTGTCGGAGTACTTGAACGGCTTGACCTTCGCACGCTTGCCCTTCAGGTCGGCCTTGATGACCTTGGCGACGTGCTTGCCGCCTTGGATCGCGGGCTGAGCCAGCTGCGGCAGCGGGTCGGGGCCGATCGAGATGTCGCCGATCGCGAACTCGTTCGTCAGGCCCTTGATCTGCTGGTGCTCGTCGACCTCGATCCGTCCACCTCGACCTTGCGGCACGTTCCAGTCCAGCACGGCCGGGTGCGCCGTGACGCCGGTGGCCCACACGATGATGCCGGCTTCGAGGAACTCCTGCTGGCCGTCCTTCTCGATCAGCACGCCGTTGGGGCGCACCTCCTTGACCGCCGTGTCCAGGCGCAGGTCGACATCGCGCTTGTCCAGCGACTTGCGGGCGTACTCTCGCAGCTTCTCGTGGAACGGACCGAGCACGTACGGACTCATCTCGACCAGCGTCACGTGGATACGTCGACGATCCAGCTCCGGATACGTCGTGGGCATGTCGTTGTTGCGGAACTCGGCGAACGCGCCGGCGGTCTCCACGCCGGTCGCACCGCCGCCGACGACCAGGATGCGCAGATCGGCGTCCTGTCCGTTGATCGCGAACTCCTCGAGGTTCTCGAACAACCGATCGCGCACCTGCAAGGCCTGGGACCGCTTGTACAGCGGGATCGCGTACTCCTCGGCGCCGGGCGTGCCGAAGAAGTTCGTGGTGACGCCGTTGGCCAGGACCAGGTAGTCGAACGGCACCGAGACGTCACCGTGGAGGGCCAGCTCGCGCTTGTCGTGGTCGATCCCCGTCACGATGCCCTTCAGGAACCGCACATTGCTCTGCTTGGCGCGAATCGCGCGCAGGAACCACGTGATGTCGCCGGGGTTCAGGCTGGCGGTGGCGACCTGGTAGAGCAACGGCTGGAACGTGTTGTAGGTGTGTCGGTCGATCAGGGTGATGTCGACATCGGCGCGGGCCAGCTTGCGTACCGTGGCGATGCCACCGAATCCCCCACCGACGACGACGACGTGCGGACGCGAACTCTGCGAGTCTGCCATGGTTCCAGCGTAGTGGGCTCGGGCCGCTCGACAACGACGAG
>DATMSF010000252.1:0-3610 GCA_035565535.1 Aeromicrobium sp. | reverse complement strand
CGGCCGCGACGACGAGGCCGAACGCGTCATGCAGACGCTGTCTCGCCGCACCAAGAACAACCCCGTCCTGGTCGGTGAGCCGGGCGTCGGCAAGACCGCGGTCGTGGAGTCGCTGGCGCAGGACATCGTGCGCGGCGACGTGCCCGAGACCATCAAGGACAAGCAGATCTACACCCTGGACCTGGGGGCCCAGGTCGCTGGTTCGCGCTACCGCGGTGACTTCGAGGAACGCCTGAAGAAGGTCCTCAAGGAGATCCGCACCCGCGGCGACATCATCTTGTTCATCGACGAGATCCACACCCTGGTCGGTGCAGGTGCCGCCGAGGGGGCCATCGACGCCGCCAGCATCCTCAAGCCGATGCTGGCCCGCGGCGAGCTGCAGACCATCGGCGCCACGACGCTCGATGAGTACCGCAAGCACTTCGAGAAGGACGCCGCGCTGAACCGCCGGTTCCAGCCGATTCTGGTCAACGAGCCGTCGGTCGCCGACACGGTCGAGATCCTCAAGGGACTGCGTGACCGTTACGAGGCGCACCACCGGGTCTCCATCACCGACGAGGCGTTGGCTGCGGCCGCCACGATGGGCGACCGTTACGTCTCCGACCGATTCCTGCCGGACAAGGCGATCGACCTGATCGACGAGGCCGGCGCGCGCCTGCGCATCCGTCGCATGGCCGCTCCGCCGGAGCTGAAGGAGTTCGACGAGAAGATCGCCGACGTGCGGCTGCGCAAGGAGAGCGCCATCGACGCGCAGGACTTCGAGGCGGCCGCCTCCCTGAGGGACGAGGAGAAGAAGCTCATCGCCGCCAAGGGTGAGCGCGAGCAGGCCTGGAAGGCCGGCGACCTCGACACCGTGGCGGTCGTCGACGAGCACCTGATCGCCGAAGTGCTGGCCAAGGCCACCGGTATTCCCGTCGGTCAGCTCAGCGAGGAGGAGTCCAGCCGCCTGCTCAACATGGAGGAAGAGCTCCACAAGCGGGTCATCGGTCAGAACGAGGCCGTCAAGGCGTTGTCGCGGGCCATCCGGCGTACGCGTGCAGGTCTGAAGGATCCCAAGCGTCCGGGCGGATCGTTCATCTTCGCCGGGCCCTCGGGCGTCGGCAAGACGTGGCTGTCCAAGGCGCTGGCGAACTTCCTGTTCGGCGACGACGAGGCGCTGATCCAGCTCGACATGAGCGAGTTCAGCGAGAAGCACACCGTCTCGCGCCTGTTCGGTTCACCTCCCGGCTACGTCGGCTACGAGGAAGGCGGCCAGCTGACCGAGAAGGTGCGGCGCAAGCCGTTCTCGGTCGTGCTGTTCGACGAGATCGAGAAGGCGCACCCCGACATCTTCAACTCGTTGCTGCAGATCCTCGAGGAAGGCCACCTGACCGACGGTCAGGGCCGGGTCGTCAACTTCAAGAACGCCGTCATCATCATGACCACCAACCTGGGTGCGCGTGAGATCTCCAAGGGTGTCAACCTGGGCTTCTCCCAGGCCGGCGACACCGTGGGGACCTACGAGAAGATGAAGGAGCGGGTTTCCACCGAGCTCAAGCAGCACTTCCGGCCCGAGTTCTTGAACCGCGTCGACGAGGTCATCGTGTTCCCGCCGCTGACGCAGGACGAGATCTTGCAGATGGTCGACATGATGATCGGCTCCCTGGAGTCGCGTCTGGCCGACCGCGACATCAGCATCGAGCTGACGATCGCGGCCAAGGAGCGGCTGGCGTCGATCGGCTTCGACCCGGTGCTGGGTGCGCGGCCGCTGCGTCGCACCGTCCAGCGCGAGATCGAGGACGTGCTCGCCGAGAAGATGCTCTACGGCGAGGTGCGTTCGGGACAGCTGATCCTGGTCGACGTGGAGGGAGAGGGCAGTGACGCCCACTTCACCTTCACGGGCCGCGACAAGGCCGCGTTGGAGCTCGAGGAGGTCGCCACGGCGGCCGTCGAGGCCGGCGCCGGCGACTGACTCTCGACCCCTCACGTCGGCCTCGGACCTTCGGGTTCGGGGCCGACGTGCGTCCGGTGTCAGGACAACTGCTCCCCACCCGTCATGACGGGAGGCCGAACCGGCCGTCGGAGGTCAGGTCCAGCAAGCCGTCGTCGAGCAGGGAGTCCAGACAGCGTTCGCGTTGTGCTGAGTCGGGCCAGACCACGTCGAGCGCCCTCTTGTCGACGGGTCGGTCCGAGTCGCGCACGACCGCCATCAGCAGCCCGCGCACCTGTCGATCGGTTCCCGCCCACGCCTGGCCACGGCGAGGTGGGCCGCCGTCCGAGGGACGTCCGGCCAGGTTCCAGCGGCACAGGTCAGCGATGGGACACGCATCGCATCGGGGCGTACGGGCGGTGCAGATCAGGGCCCCCAGCTCCATCGTGGCGGCCGCCCAGCGATGCGCGTCACGGGTCGGCATCAGCTCGGCTGCCAGCGCGCGTTCTGCGGCCGTCACGGCGTTCGCCGGGTACTGCTTGGCGTCCACGACTCGGGCGAACACGCGTCGCACGTTCGTGTCCAGCACGGGGTGAGCCTGTCCGAAGGCGAACGAGGCGATTGCCGATGCGGTGTAGTCGCCGACGCCGGGCAGCGCGAGCAGTGCGTCGCGATCGGCCGGCACGTCGCCGTCGAACTGATCGACGATCGCGGTCGCGGCGGCATGCAGTCGAAGAGCGCGCCGCGGGTAGCCGAGCCGACCCCAGGCTCGTACGGCTTCACCGGGGGACGCCGCAGCCAACGCCGCCGGTGTGGGCCACCGCTCGAGCCAGGCCTCGAACACCGGAAGCACGCGGGCCACCGGAGTCTGCTGCAACATGAACTCCGAGACCATGACGGGCCACGGTCGAGGGTCACGACGCCACGGCAGATCACGGGCGGCCGAGGCGAACCACGACAGCACGCGATCGTGCAGCTCGGCGGTCGTCTGGCGGTCGGGCATGGCGCGTCGATCGTCGCACGAGTCGGTCCTGCGCCTACGGTTGAGGTGTGCCTCAGCAGATCCCCGCCGCCGTCTTCTGGCGGCGTCGACTCCTCGTGTTGGCCGGGGCGATCGCCGTGATCTGGGCGGTCATGACCGTGTGGCCCGGCGGTGAGGAGGCCGGCCCCGTTCCGCAGGCGACGATCGACCCGGCCGACGTCGAACCGGTCCAGGCCGCCACCGTCGACGGCCCGGTCCAGGTCACGTTGTCGGCCGGAACGACCGCATGCGATCCGCAGCAGGTGCGGGTGACACCGACGGTGCCCGCGGATCAGCAGGCCGGTGGCGAGGTCGAGATCGACCTGGTCATGAGCACCACGGCCGAGGCATCGTGCACCCTGAGCCCCTCGGACGCCGACCTGATCGCGATCATCAGCGCCAACGACAAGGCGGTGTGGGACTCGACCGTCTGCAAGACGTCGCTGCTGACGGCGCCCGTCGAGCTGACCGCGGGTTGGGCGACCGTCGTGACGACGAAGTGGTCAGGTCGCGGTTCGGGCGGCTCGTGCTCCGCGAAGGAAGGGTGGGCGCCCGGGGGCGACTACGTCGTCCGGGTCGGCACGCTCGGTGGCGAGCCGGGCAAGACCTCGTTCGACCTCGCGGCAGCACCCAAGCCGAAGAAGACCGATCAGCCGGACGACAAGTTGGCCGACGAGAAG
>DATMSF010000251.1:0-5061 GCA_035565535.1 Aeromicrobium sp. | reverse complement strand
TCGGTGTCGATGTTGACGCGGATCGGTTCTTCGTCGGTGGTGATGAGCCAGATCTCGCGTTGGGACAACCCGACCAGTCTGCCGTCCAGAGCCTGGAGCCTCTCGCCGCTGAGCGAGTACAAGGACGTGCCCGTCGTGGTGTCGTAGACGTCGACACCGTAGGGCCCGTCGGCGTCGCGCCGCTGGTGAGCGAACAGCTCCTCCTCAAGATCGTAGAAGGAGAACCTGTCGCTGGCCCAGACGTCGGCCTCATCGCTGGTGATCGACGGCGGTAGCGCCAGCGACCTGCCGGTTCGACCGTCCCAGAGGCGGTACTGAATTCCGTCCTTGGGGCTCCACAGCTGGAGCGCACCGCCGATCGTGTCCCACTCTGCACCCCAGCAACGCTGTCTCCCATAGACCTCATGAGTCCCGGTCTCGAAGCTGAGCACCTGTTCGCCGGAGCCGATGCGATGGCCGGTGCTGATCGTGCAGTCCTTCTCGGCGTCGGTCACCTTCGTCACGATCACCAGGTCCGGTGTCCACGCCGTCGTCTGTCCGTCGGCGGTCCAGACCTGGTTGCCGGCCAGGTCGTAGCCGAACACCGTCGTCTTCGTGGCGTAGGAGTCCGGGTCCCCAGTCGAACGCGAGGTCTGGAACGTCACACCGTCGACCGATCCGTGGATGCCGTCGGTGAACTCGTCCTCGTCGGTGCTGTCGATCCTGACGCCCTTGGTGATGCTGACGGTTTCGGGGTCGACATAGATCAGGTGCGTCACGAACTGCTCGGGGTCCAGGCCCGCAGAAGGCGTGCGTGTCCCGACGAGCCCGACCAGCACCGGGTCGTCGACGGGGCCTGCCACAGCCCAGTCCTCGTCGGTGACTTCCTGGCCGGGCAGCAGCTCGGCTGCTGAGATCGCCACGGGTCCGCCGGAGTCCGGGTCGAAGATGCTCGTGCGGCCCCAGTTGCGCTGAACCAGCAGGGATCCCTCGAGGTTCCAGCTGCCCTCGACCATCACGTCGGCCCGCGCGACGCGGGTCGGTTCGGGTGCGGCGGTCGCGGGCGGCGGGGTGGTCGATCGGCTTGCCGAGGCCTTGTCCCGATCGTCGTGCCCCGCCAGCGCGAACGCCGTGACGCCGCCGATGGTCCCGGCCAGCACGATGACGGCGGACCCACCGATCAGCCACGTGCGGCGGTTCCTGGGCTTCTGGGGTGCGGCGGGATGAGGCGGGAGCGGTGGCGGGGGAGGAAAGGGATCGTGAGACATCGCAACTCCGTGGTGGGGGAGTTCAGGCTATCGATCCGAACGGGCAGTGACCTGCATTTTGGCGATGTGCCTGGCGGGTGCGTGGATCAGTCCTCGAGGACCAGAGTGGCCTCGACGTGCACCGGACCGTCGGTCGCCGTCGTGGTGATGTCGCCGGTGACGCGGCCCGCGGCGCGGACGTCGGCTTCGGCCGCGCGGAAGCGGTCGATCGTGTCCTGGGGAGCGGTGACCACGACGGCCGACACCTCGGTGCGCTGCGTGACCTTGGCCGTCGACTTGGCGCCGCGGATCCCGGCGAGTACCTCGCCGGCTGCCGGCAGGACGGCGGGGTCTCCGCCCGACGAACCGAGCTCGGCCGCGGTCGGCCACGAGGTGCGATGGATCGAGCCGTCCTGCCACCACGACCACACCTCGTCGGTGACGTACGGCAGGAACGGCGCCAGTAGACGCAGCTGCGCCGACAGCGCGAGCACGAAGGCCGCTCGGGCAGAGGCGCCGGTGGCGTCGTCGAGGCGAGCGCGCTCCTTGACCAGCTCCAGGTAGTCGTCGCAGAAGTCCCAGAAGAACTTCTCGGTGACCTCGAGCGCCGTCGCGTAGTCGTACGCCTCGAAGTGGCCCGTGGCCTCGGTGATGACGGTCTCCAGACGAGCCAGCATGGACCGATCCAGTGCCTCGGTGACCAGAGCCGGGTCCATCAGCGACGCGTCGGCGCCCAGGCCGTACTGCTCCGGCGGCGCCAGCACGAACTTGCTGGCGTTGAGCACCTTCATGGTCAGTCGGCGGCCGACCTTCATCTGGGTCTCGTCGAACGGCGAGTCAGCACCCGGCCGGGCCAGCGCGGCTCGCCAGCGGACGGCGTCGGCGCCGTACTTGCTCAAGATCTCGTCGGGGACGACGACGTTGCCCTTCGACTTCGACATCTTCTTGCGGTCCGGATCGACCACGAAGCCGGAGATGGCAGCATTCGTCCACGGGACGCTGCCGTGCTCCAGGTGCGCGCGCACCGCCGTGGAGAACAACCAGGTCCGGATGATGTCGTGGGCCTGGGGGCGCAGATCCATCGGGAACGTCCTGGCGAACAGGTCCTGATCGCGTTCCCATCCGGTCACGATCTGCGGGGTCAACGACGACGTGGCCCAGGTGTCCATCACGTCGGGGTCGGCCATGAAACCGCCGGCCTGGCCGCGCTGGGACTCCTCGAACCCTGGAGGTGCCTGTGAGGCGGGATCGACCGGCAGAGCGGACTCGTCGGCGAAGATCGGGTCGTCGTAGTCGGGCTGGCCCTCGGCGTCGAGGCGGTACCAGACCGGGAACGGGATGCCGAAGAAGCGCTGTCGGCTGACCAGCCAGTCACCGTTCAGGCCGTCGATCCAGTTCGTGTAGCGGCTTTGCATGTAGCCGGGGTGCCAGGCGATCTCGTCGCCGCGTGCGATGAGGGCGGCACGCAGCTGCGGGTCACGGCCACCGTTCGTGATGTACCACTGACGGGTCGAGACGATCTCGAGCGGCTTGTCGCCCCTCTCGTAGAAGTTGGCGACACGCTGGGTGGGGGTCGGCTCACCGTCGAGGTCGCCGCTGTCGCGCAATGCCTGAACGATCAGCTCGCGAGCCGTGAACGTCGTCTTGCCGGCCAGCTCGTGCCACAGCTGCTCGCCCGGTCCGCCCGCGATCCACTCGGGGACGTCACGCAAGATGCGGCCGTCGCGGCCGATCACGGTGCGGTTGGGCAGCTGGAACTCCCGCCACCACTGGACGTCGGTCAGGTCGCCGAACGTGCAGCAGTGGACGATGCCCGACCCCTTCTCAGGGTCGGCGAGCGTGCTGGCGATTACCGGCACCTCGACACCGAACAGCGGAGACGTCGCGGTCGTGCCGAACAGGTGCTGATACCGCTCGTCGTCGGGATGCGCGATGATCGCGACCGCCGCGGGGGTCAGCTCGGGCCGGGTGGTCTCGACGACGATCGGCCCGCTCGCGTGCTGATACGCGACCCGGTGGTACGCACCGGGATAGTCACGCGCCTCGAGCTCGGCCTGCGCGACGGCGGTCTGGAACGTCACGTCCCACAGCGTGGGGGCGTCCTGGGTGTAGGCCTCACCACGCGCGACGTTGCGCAGGAACGCCCGCTGGCTCGTGGCCTGGGCCTCGGCGCCGATCGTGGTGTACGTCTGGGACCAGTCGACGCTCAACCCCAGGGTGCGCCACAACTTCTCGAAGACCTTCTCGTCCTCGACGACCAGCTCGTTGCACAGCTCGATGAAGTTGCGGCGGCTGATCGGGATCTGCTTCTTGGGGTCCGGCTTCTGCGGTGGTGTGAACGCCGGGTCGTACGGCAGCGACGGATCGCAGCGCACGCCGTAGTAGTTCTGCACGCGGCGTTCGGTGGGCAGGCCGTTGTCGTCCCAGCCCATCGGGTAGAACACTTCCTTGCCGCGCATGCGCTGGAATCGGGCGATGAGGTCGGTGTGGGTATAGCTGAACACGTGGCCCACGTGCAGCGATCCGGACACCGTCGGTGGAGGGGTGTCGATCGAGTAGATCTCCTCGCGCGACTTCGACCGGTCGAACGTGTAGGTGCCCTGCTCGGCCCACACCGCACTCCACTTGTCCTCGAGTCCTTCGAGGGCGGGCTTCTCGGGCACACGGTTCGTACTGGTCACGAGGGTCAAGTCTACGAGGCGTGCTCCTCGGCCTCGACCTGCCCTGTGCGGCCTTCACCGTCGGTCCGCCACAGCGTGCTGGGCCACCACATCCATCGTCCGACGTCGAGGTTGAGCGACGTCACGAGAACCGACCGCACGACGATCGTGTCGAGCAGGACGCCGAGGGCGACCGTGAAGCCGATCTCGGCCATGAAGACCAGCGGAAGCGAACCCAGCGCCGCGAACGTCCCCGCGAGGACCAGCCCGGCCGACGTGATGACACCGCCGGTCGCGCCCAGCCCGATGAGCGCTCCACGGTGCGTGCCGTACTTGAGCGCTTCCTCGCGCACGCGCGTCATCAAGAAGATGTTGTAGTCGATCCCGAGGGCCACCAGGAAGACGAAGCAGTACAGCGGGAACGACGTGTCGGCGCCCGCCCAGCCGAAGACGTGACGGAAGACCAGAGCGCTCAGGCCGAGCGCCGCGCCGAACGACATCACGACGGTCCCCAGCAAGATCAGCGGCGCCACGACGGCACGCAGCAGGATCATCAAGATGACCAGCACGACGACCAGGATGATCGGAATGATCAGCCAGTTGTCCTCACCGGAGGCTTGCTGGACGTCGTAGTTGATGGCGGTGTCACCGCCGACCAGGGCACCTGTGTCCTGGAGCGCGTCGCGAGCACGTTCGACGGTGTCGAACGCCTCGGGCGAGTCCGGGGCGTCGGACAGCGTCGCCTCGATGTAGCTGGTGCCGCCGGCCTCGGCGAGGGGCTGGACCGTGTCGGCCTCGAGACCGTCGACCTGCTGCAGGGCCGAGACGACCTGTTCGGTCTCGGCCGAAGGCGCCAGGACCGTGACCGGCGAGCCTGTCCCGCCCGGGAAGTGAGCCGCGAGCACCTTCTCGGCCTCGACCGACGGCTGCGTCGTGGTGAACTGCTCCTCATTCGTCAGGCCGTCGGCATCGAGCTGGATGATGCCGATGGTGCAGGCGGCCAGGATCACCGATGTCGCGATCCAGACCCGGCGGGGATGCTTCTCCAGCCGCCGGCCGATGCGCGCCCACAGGCTGCGCTCGTTGCGCGACTCGTCGCCGAAACGAGGGATGAACGGCCAGAAGATCCAACGGCCGAGGATGACGAAGACCGCCGGCAGGAGCACGAGCATCAC
>DATMSF010000250.1:0-2247 GCA_035565535.1 Aeromicrobium sp. | reverse complement strand
GGCCTAGGCACCCGCGGTGCGGCGGCCGCGTCGCGGTGCGTTCGAGCAGCGTGCGTGTCCACTGCAGACCCGGGCGCCGTCGCTCGACGCGGGCCGGATCGACCACGGCGACGTCGTCGATCGTGGTGTAGCCGCCGAGCTGTGCGTACTCCGGCGCGTCGGCCAGACCGACGGCGAGGCCGGGGTGCCAGCGGGCCAGGCGGCCGGGGCGCAGGTCGTAGTACTCCCAGAGGAAGTCGTCGACCGGGTGCTTGGTCGGCCGTTCGCGTCGGGCCAGGTGGGGCAGCGTCCACTGCTCGGCGCGGCGGCGGTGCGCCTCGGCGAGCGCGGTCCACTCGGTCCGCGGCAGGACCTTCACGCGCAGTCGGCGCAGGTGCCGAAGATCTCGAGCGTGTGCTCGACGTCGCGAAAACCGTGCTCGGCCGCGACGGCGTCGGCCCATCGCTCGACGGTCGGGCCCTCCACCTCGACGGTGCGACTACAGGATCGGCAGACCAGGTGGTGATGATGGCCCGAGCTGCACTGTCGATACAGGGTCTCGCCCTCGTCGTTGCGCAGCGCGTCGACCTCGGACGCCTCGGCCAGCGCCTGCAAATTGCGGTAGACCGTCGACAACCCGACGGACTCGCCACGGCGGCGCAGGGCGTCGTGGATCTCTTGAGCGCTGGCGAACCCGTCCAGCTCGGCCAGGATCGCAGCGACGGCACGGCGTTGGCGCGTGCTGCGTTGCGTCTCGGTCATCACGTGCTCCTATTCGGTGGGCGTGGGACGGAATCGACGTCGCGACGCGCCGACGACCGCGAGCACGGCGAACGCGGCGATGGCCAGCATCACGATCGTGGGGCCGGGTGACGTCTCGACCTCGTAGCTGGTGACGACCCCCCCGAGCGCGGCGGCCAGGCCGATCAGCATCGCCAGCAGGTGGGTGCTGCGGAAGCTGCGCGTGATCTGCTGGGAGGCGGCCACCGGCACGACCATCAGTGCCGACACGAGCAGCAGGCCGACGGTGCGCATCGCCACCGTGATGGTCACGGCCGCGAGAATCGAGATTAGGGCGCTGAACAGCCAGACCGGCAACCCACTGACCCGGGCGTGCTCCTCGTCCTGGCAGACGGCGAACAGCTGGGGGGACAGACCCAGGCACAGCACGACGATGACGACGCCGAGGGCGCCGACCAGGACCAGGTCGCTGCTGGAGACGGTCGTGATCGAGCCGAACAGGTAGGCGTTCAGGCTCGCCGCGCTCTCGTCGGCGAGGTTGGTCAGCAGGACGCCACCGGCGATACCGCCGTAGAACAGCATCGCGAGAGCCACGTCGCCGCTGGTGCGGCTGTTGGCGCGCAGCACCTCGATCAGCAGGGCACCGAGGGCGGCGACCGCGACGGCGGTGACCAGTGGTGCGATGCCGGTGAGCAGGCCGAGGGCGACCCCGGTCAAGGCGACGTGCCCGAGGCCGTCACCGAGGAGGGCGAGGCGACGGTGCACCAGGAACACGCCGATCGCCGGTGCTGCGAGTCCGGTGAAGACCGCGGCCAGGAGCGCGCGGCGCATGAAGTCGTAGTCGAGCAGCTCCAGCATCACCAGGCACCCTCTCCGGAGATGCCCTCACGAGGCGGTTCAGCGGTGTGCCGGTGCGTGAAACCGTCGGAGCCGGTGTGGGCGTGCGCGGCGTGGCCGAGCGCCTCGTCGAGCAGGTCGTCGACGCCGCCGTCGTAGCGGACGCGTCCGGCCTCGAGCACCACTGCGCGGTCGATCAAGGGGGCCATCGGACCGAGCTCGTGGGCCACCAGGAGCACGGAGGTGCCGTCGTCGACCAGGCTGCCCATCAGCTCGGCCAGGTCGTGCTGGTTGTCGTGGTCGACCCCGGCCGTGGGCTCGTCCATCACGAGCAGCTCGGCCTCGGTCGCCAGCGCGCGGGCGATCAGCACGCGCTGCTGCTGTCCGCCGGACAGCTCGCTGACGGGGGAGGACCGCCGATGGACCAGGTCGACCCGCTCGAGCGCGGCCTGGACGGCGGCGCGGTCCGCCTGCGTTCGGGGGGCGAACCAGCGGCGACGGGCCAGTCGCCCGCTCGACACGACCTCGTCGACGGTCGCCGGGACGCCGGCGACGGCACGGGTGCGCTGCGGGACGTAGCCGATCCGGACGCGATCGTGGAAGTCGGCCAGCGGCGTGCCGAACAGCAGCACGCGACCACCGATCGTGGGGACGAGCCCGACCGCGGCCCGTACCAGGGTGGACTTGCCG
>DATMSF010000249.1:0-2224 GCA_035565535.1 Aeromicrobium sp. | reverse complement strand
CGAGAACGCGTTGCTCGCCGCCGCTCGTTACGACGGCGTGACGGTGATCCGCAACGCGAGTCCGAACTACATGGTCCAGGACCTGTGCTTCTTCCTGATGGAGCTCGGCGTCGAGATCGAAGGCGTCGGCACCACCACGCTGCGCGTCACGGGTCGTCCGGTCATCAACACCGACGTCGACTACGCACCGAGCGAGGACCCGATCGAGGCGATGAGCCTGATCGCCGCCGCGATCGTCACGGGGTCCAGCATCACGGTCCGCCGGGTGCCGATCGAGTTCATGGAGATCGAGCTGGCGCTCCTGGAGGAGATGGGCTTCCAGTACGACCGATCGGCGGAGTACACCGCCGAGAACGGGCACACGCGCCTGGTCGACATCACGACCCATCCGTCGGTGCTCAAGGCGCCGATCGACAAGATCCACCCGATGCCGTTTCCGGGGCTCAATATCGACAACCTGCCGTTCTTCGCCGTCATCGCCGCCACGGCGGACGGTCAGACGATGTTGCACGACTGGGTGTACGAGAACCGAGCCATCTACCTGACCGAGCTGAACAAGCTCGGTGCCCGCGTCAAGCTGCTCGACCCTCATCGTGTGCTGGTCGAGGGGCCGACGCACTTCAGCGGCGCCGAGATCGTCTGTCCCCCGGCGCTGCGGCCGGCCGTCGTGATCCTGCTGGCCATGCTCGCCGCCAAGGGCACCTCGGTGCTACGCAGCATCTACGTCATCAACCGCGGGTACGAAGACCTCGCCGAACGGTTGAACGCGCTCGGCGCGCGCATCGAGACCTTCCGAGACATCTGACCCCGGTGGGGCCTACGGTGTGGCTGTGAGCCCCACCTACCTCGCGGCGCCCGGCCCACTGGCGTTCGCGCATCGAGGCGGTGCGGGTACGGGCACCAACGTCGGCATCGAGAACACCATGGCGTCGTTCTCCGACGCAGTCGGTCGCGGCTACACCTACCTGGAGACCGACGTGCGCTGCAGCGCCGACGGAACGGTGTTCGCGCTGCACGACGAGACCTTGCTGCGTGTCACGGGCAATCCGGCGAGGGTCGCCGACCTGACTGACGCGCAGCTGGCCGAGGAACGGCTCGACGGACGCGAGCCACCGGCCAGGCTCCAGGACGTCTACGAGGCATTCCCCCAGGCCAGGCTCAACATCGACGTCAAGACGCGTGGTGCCGTCGAGGCGACGTGCGCTCTCATCGAGCGTCTCGGCGTCGTCGACCGCACCTGCCTCGCCTCGTTCGACCACGCGACGTTGAGAGCCATCCGGCGCCGGCTGCCGGCTGTGACGACGAGCGCTTCGAGCCTCGAGGTCGCCGAGCTCGTGCTGCGACCGACGACCGCACTGCGTCGACTCGGCGTCATCCGCGCGGACTGCCTCCAGGTGCCGGTGCGCCGCGGCCGGGTGACCGTCGTGACGCCGCGGTTCCTGGCCAAGGCCCATCGGCTCGGTCTACAGGTGCACGTGTGGACGATCGACGACGCCGACGAGATGAACCGTCTGCTCGACCTGGGAGTCGACGGACTGATCACCGACCGTACCGACATCTTGCGCGAGGTCATGGAGGCCCGCGGGACGTGGAAGGACAACGCATGATCACCCATCGACGTCAGGTGGTGGCCTGGAGCCTGTGGGACTGGGGTTCGGCCGCCTTCAACGCCGTCATCGTCACGTTCATCTTCTCGGTCTACCTGACGGACTCGGTCGGCGAGGACGTCCCCGGTCCCTTCTCGGCCAGCACGTGGCTCGGTTTCGCCGTCGGGGCCGCGAGCCTCACGATCGCGGTGCTGGCGCCGGTCATGGGGCAGCAGGCCGACGCCTCCGGCCGCCGCAAGCGGGCGTTGGCCCTGTTGACCGGGGCGGTGATCGTCGTGACCGCGCTGCTGTTCTTCGTCGAGGACGACTACCACTTCTTGTGGTTGGGTCTGAGCCTGATCGCGATCGGCACGGTGCTGTTCGAGCTCGCCCAGGTGCCCTACTTCGCGATGCTGCGTCAGGTGTCGACCCCGGACGACGTGGGACGCGTCTCCGGGATCGGCTGGGCTGCCGGCTATCTCGGCGGCATCGTGCTGTTGCTGATCTGCTTCTTCGGATTCATCTCCGGTGAGGGCGGCCTGCTCGGGTTGTCGACCGAGAACGGGTTCAACGTCCGACTCGTCGCGCTGCTCGCCGCCGCGTGGTTCCTGGTCTTCGCGATCCCCGTCCTGCGATCG
>DATMSF010000248.1:0-2250 GCA_035565535.1 Aeromicrobium sp. | reverse complement strand
GCGGCGGCGTGATGGGCGACATCGACGCCATGGGGGTGGCGATGGCCGCCTGGCGCCTGGGCGCCGGACGTGCGCAGCCCGGTGAACCCGTCCAACTCGGCGCCGGGGTGCGGCTGCACCGTCGGCCGGGGGAGCCTGTTGCCGCCGGCGAGACACTCTTCACGCTCTACACCGACACCCCGGATCGGCTGCCTGCCGCGCTCGGCGAGCTCGACGGCGCCTGGTCCGTCGGCGACGCCCCACCGCAAGAGCTGCCATTGATCATCGACCGCATCGACTGACGGCGACCGACGCTGGCCGACGCTGGCCGACGGCGCATTTTGACCGAAGCCGATCACCCCCGGTCCCGCCGCGAGCGTGCGCCGAGTGCTGACAAAACACGGCGCGCCGGGCAGCAGACATGCACGCTCGCGGTGCTGTGCCGCAGCCTTGCCTTGCCGCAGCCCCAAGCCAGAGACACTCTTACCTTTCACCCGGATGATGGAAGGCATGAGTACGCCGCTGAGTTTGGAGAAGATCACCCACGCCCCCAAGGCCCTGCTACACGACCATCTCGACGGCGGGCTGCGCCCGGCCACCGTGCTCGACCTGGCCGGGCAGGTGGGCTACGACAACCTTCCCGCCTCCGACGCCGACGAACTGGCGACGTTCTTCCGCACGGCCGCGCACAGCGGATCGCTGGTGCGGTACCTGGAACCGTTCGCGCACACCGTCGGCGTCATGCAGACACCCGAGGCGCTGCACCGGGTCGCGTTCGAATGCGTGGAAGACCTCGCGGCCGACAACGTCGTGTACGCCGAGGTCAGGTTCGCCCCCGAACTGCACATCGACGGCGGGCTGTCGCTCGATGACGTGGTCGACGCGGTGCTGGCGGGTTTCGCCGACGGTGAGAAGGCCTCGGCCGCGGCCGGACGCACGATCGTCGTGCGGTGCCTGGTGACCGCGATGCGCCACGCCGCACGGTCCCGTGAGATCGCCGAACTGGCGATCCGGTTCCGGGACAAGGGCGTGGTGGGCTTCGACATCGCCGGCGCCGAGGCCGGTTACCCGCCGTCGCGGCATCTCGACGCGTTCGAGTACATGCGAAGCAACAACGCACGCTTCACCATCCACGCCGGCGAGGCGTTCGGGCTGCCGTCGATCCATGAGGCCATCGCGTTCTGTGGTGCCGACCGGCTGGGGCACGGGGTGCGCATCGTCGACGACATCTCCGAACTGCCCGACGGCACGCAGCAGCTCGGCAGGTTGGCATCCCTGTTGCGCGACAAGCGGATCCCGCTGGAGATGTGCCCCAGCAGCAACGTGCAGACCGGCGCGGTCAAGAGCATCGCAGAGCATCCGTTCGACCGGCTGGCGCGGCTGCGGTTCCGCGTCACGGTCAACACCGACAACCGGTTGATGAGCGACACCACCATGAGCCAGGAGATGCACCGCCTGGTCGAGGCGTTCGGCTACGGCTGGTCGGACCTGGAGCGGTTCACCATCAACGCGATGAAGTCCGCGTTCATCCCGTTCGACCAGCGCCTCGCGATCATCGATGAGGTGATCAAGCCGCGCTATGCGGTGCTCGTCGGCTGAGCGCGGCCCGCTACTCCTGACGGAGCCGGGACTCCACGAACCGCACCAGGGACTCCCACTGCTCGACGGCCTTGGCGTACGGCGCGTCGGGGGCGTCGTGGTCGTCCGGTTCCAGGACGTGCGCGACGAACGCGCCGAGCGGCTGGTCGGTGCTCAGCGTCTCGTCGACGGTCTTGTCCTCGGAGTAGTCGCTGACATCGCGCAGCAACTCCACCGCGAGTTCGAGCTGATCGCGGTCGATCGCCTCGGGCCCGTCGGCGATGTCGTCGGCGATACCGCTGAGCACGTAGACGTTCTCGTCGGTGACCTCGACGCGCAGCGATCCGTCGGTGGCCGCGGTGCGGATGTCGTCGTAGGTCGCGAGGTCCGACAGGTCGTGGTCGTGCTCGTCGGCGAGGTAACGCGCCAGGGTGCGCTCGGACGGGAACACGCTGATGCGGCCGTTGCGGCCCAGGAACACGGGCTGGTCGTCGAGGTAGCAGCGCAGCGTGTAGAAGGTGCCGGTGCCGGTCATGATGCGGACCGGGTCGATGCCGACCTTGAGCCAGAAGTCCTCGTCACCGCCGAGCACGCCGGTGCCAGCGGTCGCGGGCGCGACGACGGCGTCATCGTCATCGTCGTCGGATTCGTCGGTGTCGGCTTCGGTGTCGGCCTCGGCATCTTCGGTGTCCT
>DATMSF010000247.1:0-1820 GCA_035565535.1 Aeromicrobium sp. | reverse complement strand
ACCACCCGGTTGCTCAACGTGCCGATGCCTTCGATCGTCACACTCACGTCGTCGCCGACCTCCATCGGTCCTACTCCCTCGGGTGTTCCGGTCAGGACCACGTCGCCGGGCAGCAGCGTCATGATGCTGCTGATGTGGGCGATCAGGTCCGGAATGCGGTGAATCAGGTCGCGGGTGTTGCCGTCCTGCTTGAGCTCGCCGTTCAGCTCGGTGCGCACCGATACGGCCTCGGTGTCCAGATCGGTCTCGATCCACGGACCGAGCGGGCAGAACGAGTCGAACCCCTTCGCGCGCGTCCACTGGCCGTCAGCGGCCTGCAGATCGCGCGCCGTGACGTCGTTGGCGATCGTGTACCCGAAGATCACCTTGGGCGCGTCGGTCGGCGAGATGTCGCGGCAGATCCGTCCGATCACGACCGCGAGCTCGCCCTCGAAGTGCACCTCGTTGCTCTGCTCGGGGTAGAAGATCGGCTCACCCGGACCGATGACGGACGTGTTCGGCTTGAGGAACAGCAGCGGCTCGGTCGGTGCCGCAGAACCCATCTCGGCGGCGTGCGCGGCGTAGTTCTTGCCCACGCACACGACCTTGCTGCGCGGGATGACCGGCGCCAGGAGTCGCACGTCGTCGAGCGGGATCTTCTCACCGGTGAACTCGATTCCGGCGTACAGTGGATCGCCCTTGAGGACCGCCACGGTCGCGACACCGCCCTCGTCGCCGATCAGACCGAACCGGGGGTCGTCGTCACCTGCAAATCTCGCCACTCGCACGCCTAGAGACTATCGAGTCAGCAGGTACTGCACGCAGGCGCTCCCGGCGACCAGGCCGGCCGCCTGCGCGGTCAGCACCGAGGACATCGGCATCGGCAGCTCCCGCACATGGGCGGCGTCACCCGCGGCGAACACCCCGGCCAGCGAGGTCGCCTGGAACGCATCGACGGCGATGCATCCTGAATCGTTCAGGTCCAGTCCCAGCTGCGAGGCGAACGGTGCCGACGGCTCGAAGTCCGGTCCGATGAACATCCCGTCGACGCGCTCGGTCCCCGAGTCGAGGGTCAGCACCAGGCCACCGGCTACGCGCTCGATCCCTCGTACGGTTCCGGCCACGTCGATCAGGTCGGCACCGATCCGCTCCAGCATCGACCGCAGCCGCTCGGCGTGCGGACCTTGGACGTCCAACGCCACCCGGCGACCGGCGAGCTCGTGACCGTGGCAGAACGGACAGTGCGCGATTTCCCTGCCCCACGCCTGCGCCAGCCCCGGGACGTCGGGCAGACGGTCGCGGACCCCGGTGGCCAGCACCACGGTGCTCCCCTGCTCGACTGTCTCGCCGATCGTCACGACGAAGCTCCCGTTCCCGGCCGCCACCGCCTCCACGGCCGCCTCGCGGACCTCGACAGTGGTGTACTCGGCCAGGTCCTCGCGAGCCAGGCGCCGGAACTCCTCGGGCGGGCGTCCGTCGTGCGTCGCGTAGTTGTGGGCCTGCTCCACGGCGCCGTTGCGGTACTCGCCGGAGTCCAGCACCAGGACGTCCCGGTGCATGCGACCCAGCGTCAGGGCGGCTTGCAGGCCGGCTGGGCCTGCGCCGATCACGATCGTGTCGTACATGGTGTTCTCTTCTGCTTCAGGTGGGCTTGATCTGGACACGATGGTGTGACTTCATGTGGACATGAAGTCAAGAACGCACTCGATCGGCGAGGTGGCCGACCGGTTCGGTATCGCCACTCACGTGCTGCGGCACTGGGAGGACATGGGTCTGCTGACCCCGCAGCGCGATACGGCCGACCGCCGCCGCTACGTCGATGACGACCTGGTGCGGATCGC
>DATMSF010000246.1:0-2035 GCA_035565535.1 Aeromicrobium sp. | reverse complement strand
CTGTCGAGCCTGCTGGAGCGGGTCGACAACCAGAAGGACGCGCTGGGCCTGGTGGCCCAGAAGGGCGCGCTCGCGATGGGCAACCTGGCCCTGGCCTACGACCCGTCGACCATCTCGTTCGGCTCGCGCACGCAGATCGTCCCCGGTGTGCTGTTCCGGCCCGATCAGTTCCTGTGCCAGACACTCGGTGGCGCTGCCGGGGTCGCCACGGTCAAGCCCGTGTGCGACATCATCACCAGCATCCTGCCCGCCACGCAGTCGGCCGCCGCGGTGCCGGCAACCGGTACGCCGGCGACGACGCCTGCGGCAGCCGATGCGCCCGACCTGCTGGCCGGAACGACCGATGTGGCCCCGCTGGCCGACTGGACCGACCTGCTGACGGGAGTGCTGCGATGAAGCGATCCGTCCGCGTGTGCCTGTTCGCGCTGGTCGCCGCGCTGCTCAGCGGCTGCGGGTTCCGCAGCATCCACGACCTGCCGTTGCCGGGCGACATCGTCGGCGACGAGGCGAGCTTCCAGGTGACGGCCGAGTTCGAGGACGCTCTCAACGTCGTGCCGCGGACCTCGGTCCGCGTCGGTGACGTGCCGGTCGGCCAGGTCGAAGCGGTCGAGCGGGTCGGCTGGAACGCCCGCGTGACGATGCGGGTCCGCAACGACGTGGACCTGCCGGACGACACCGAGGCACGTATCCGGCAGACCAGCCTGCTGGGGGAGAAGTTCATCGAGCTGGTGCCGGCAGAGGCCGATTCGACCGAACCCGGCACGGCCACCGGTCGGTTGGGTGACGGCGACGTCATCCCGGTCAGCCGGACCAACCTGAACCCCGAGGTCGAGGACGTCCTGGGCGCGTTGTCGATGCTGCTCACGGGAGGTGGTGTCGATCAGCTGGGCACCATCACCCAGGAGCTCAACGCCTTGATGAACGGGCGCACCGACGAGCTGTCGAGCCTGCTGAACCGCCTCGACACGTTCGTCGGCACGATCGACACCCAGCGTGGGGACATCATCGCCGCGATGGAGTCGATCAACGGGCTCAGCGACACGCTCGCCGACGAGCAGCGAACCGTCGCATCGACCCTGGACTCGGTCGGACCCGCGATCGACGTGTTGCGGGACCAGCACGACGAGCTGGTCGCGATGCTCGGCGAGCTGGACCGGCTGGGTCAGGTGGGCAGCCGCGTCGTGGAGGAGACCAAGGACGACCTGATCGCCGAGCTGGAGCACCTCGAACCCGTGCTGCGCGAGCTGGCCAACACCGGAGACTCGCTGATCCCCGGGCTCGCGGCTGCGGCCAGCTACCCGTTCGCGATCGACGCCGCCGATGCGATCCACGGCGACTACGCCAACGTGATCTTCTCCTTCCAGCTCAACCTCAAGCCGGTCAGCCAGGGTGGCCTGTTGCCGACGACCCTGAACGACCTGGAGAACTTGTGCAAGGCCACTCCGACCGCACCGATCTGCTCACCGATCGGCGACACCATCGAGCAGCTGTGCGGCCTGCTCGGTTCGCTGCCGTTGTGCCGCCAGCAGGACGACGCCGACATCAGCGCGATGCTGGCGCGGATCGACGGGACCGAGAACGCACCGACCGACGTGTCCGCTGAGTCCCCGGACACCCCGACACCGCCGACGACGGGGGCACCGACCGTGCCGACCGTCCCGGAGTGGCTGACCGGCCTGTTGAAGGGACTGGGCCGATGACGCGCGGCGTGAAGGTACGACTGGTCGTCTTCGTGATCCTCAGTGTCATCGGCCTGGTGTACCTGGGCGGCTCCTACCTGGGCATCGTCGATCGGGTGCTCGGTCGCGGCTACCAGGTCGACGTGCTGCTGCCGACCTCCGGCGGACTCTACGAAGGCAGCGAGGTCACGTACCGCGGCGTCAAGGTCGGTGAGGTCGCCAAGATGACCGTCGAGTCCGACGGACTGCGTGTGAGACTGCGATTGAAGGACGGCGCCAGGATCCCTGCCGGCGCGCCGGTCTACGTGCACAACCTCATCGCCGTGGGCGAGCAGTACCTGGACTTCGAGCCGTCC
>DATMSF010000245.1:0-3219 GCA_035565535.1 Aeromicrobium sp. | reverse complement strand
CCCTCCAGGTTGAGCTCGTCGCGCGCGGGCAGGACGCCGACGGGCGTCTTGACACCCTCGACCTCACCGTTCTTGTACTGCATCAGCCACACGAGCGGACGCAGGTTCTCGCGGTAGCCCGGCCACAGGAAGCGGCCGTCGTCGCCGCGCTGGAACCAGTTGACGTGCGCGAAGATCGGCTTGGTCGTGGCGCGACCGAGGACCTCCAGCCAGTGAGCGGCGTAGTCGCCCTCGCTGTAGGACATGAACGGACGCATCGACATCGGGTCGTAGCGCAGGACGCCCTCGAGACCATCAGCGGCAGCCGTGGCCTCGGCACCCAGGGTCAGGCCGTCGTAGACGCCCTCGGCGATGTCGTCGATGGCGCGGATCAGCGGTTCGCGGTCGCGCGTGCGGCCACCGAAGATGATGCCGTGGATCTCGACGCCCTTGGGGTCCTCGTAGTCCTTGGCCACGTTCGGGACGTTGTCGAGCGTCGTGGTGAAGCGGCTGTTCGGGTGCGCCCACGGGTCGTCGACGGCCTCGCCGGTGCGGTCGGCGATGACCTCACCCTTCCAGTCGACCCAGCCGTCGAGATCGGTCGGCTTGGGGCCCTTGCCCTCCCACCAGACTTCCTCGGTCTTGTGGTTGTAGGCCACGTTGGTGAAGATCGCGCCCATGCCCGGCTGGATCGAGTCGATCGCCGTCGGGTTGGTCTTCTCGTTGGTGTCCTTGGCGACGCCGAACACGCCGTTCTCGGGGTTCATGCCGTACAACTTGCCGTCGTCGCCGACCCAGATCCAGGCGATGTCGTCGCCGTAGAACTCGACGTAGTAGCGGTCACCCAGGGCATCGGGCGCCAGCGTCATGGCCAGGTTCGTCTTGCCCGACGCCGACGGGAAGCCGCCGCAGATGTTGTACTTCTTGCCGGTCTGCTTGTCCGTGATGCCCAGCAGCATGAACTGCTCGACCAGGAAGCCGTTCTTCCAGCCGTCGTAGGAGCCCTGGCGCAGGCCGTGGGCGATCTTGCCCAGCAGGGCGTTTCCGCCGTACGAGGAGCCGAAGTGCAAGATGGTGCGCTCGTCGGCGACGGTCACGAAGTAGCGCTTGTCGCCGGGGGTGCCCTGGCCGAGGTTCTCCAGGTCGCCGGTGACGTGCACCGCCTTGACGAACCAGTCGCCCAGGTCGTTGACGTACTCGACGCCGACGCGGGCCATGCGGATCATCTGCAGGACGACGTTGCGGTTGTCGGTCAGCTCGACACCGGCGGCGAACTTCTCGACCGGCGAGCCCTTCGGCGACATCAGGTAGGGGATGACGTACATCGTCTTGCCCTCGGAGGCGCCGGTCATCAGCTCGACGAGCTTCGGCTTCATCTCGGCCGCGGGACGCCAGTTGTTGTAGACGCCCTTGTCGTTCTCATCGCTCGTGGCGACGATCGTGCGCTCCTCGGCGCGTGCGGTGTCCTTGTGGTAGGAGCGGGAGTAGTACAGGCCTTCGCCCGCAGGAAGGAGCTCGCCGGCCTCCAACGACTCGGCGATCAGTCGCGCGTCGTCGGCCGCCGATACGACCTCGACCCGAGCCGCGCCGGTGATCCCGGCCCAGTGCTCGACGTAGTCACGAACGTGCTGATTGGTCAGTCCTGCTGCGTCAAGTGCTGCCTGCACATCTGCCATGGATGTTCGTCCTCCTTGGTGGGCGCATGTTTCGCCACGGTGAACCGCACAGTACCGGACTTGAAGAATTTTTCATGCAGAAGGTGCAGAACATCACATCTCAGTCCGGTCCGCTGCCGCTGCGCCAGGCAGATCGCGACAAGCTCGCCGACGCGACGCGTACCGTGGCGACATGGACGTGCGCGTGGGTGCAACCGAAGTCCACTACGTCGAGCACGGGACCGGTCGGCCCGTGCTGATCCTTCATGGCGCGGGCGTCGACCATCGCGAACCCGAGTCGTGCTTCGAGCCGATGTTCGCCGACGACTCAGGCTTCCGGCGGGTCTATCCCGACCTGCCCGGCATGGGGCGCACGGCCGCCACCGACGACATCGACAGCGCCGAGGACGTGCTGGGGCTGATGCTGCAGTTCGCCGATCGAGTCGCTGGAGCGGAGCGGTACCTGTTGGTGGGCCACTCCGCTGGTGGCTACTTCGCGCAGGCCATGGCGGACAGGCGACCAGATCGCGTCGCGGGTCTCGCGCTGATCTGCCCGTTGTTGTCGATCAGCGGGAGCGTGCCTGCCCACCGCGTCCTGGTCGGGTCCGACGTCGACCTCGGCGATGCACAGTTCCAGAGCTATTTCGTGATCCACACACCGCAGATGCTGGAGCGCTACGACCGTTTCGTCGCCCCCGGTGCACGGCTGGTCGACGAGACGGCGATGGCGCGCATCGGCGAACACTGGGAGCTTCGATCCGACGGCGAGTCCACCTATGACAGACCGACCTTGATCGTCGCCGGCCGGTGGGATTCCGTCGTCGGGTACACCGCCGCCTCAAGTCTTGCGGGCCGCTATCCCCGAGCGACGACCGCCGTCGTGGCCGATGCGGGGCATGCGTTGCCGCACGAGCAGCCCGCCGTCCTGGCAGGCCTCATGACGGATTGGCTCGCTCGCGCCACCTCCGACGCGGACGTCACCTGATCACAGGGCGCGCAAGTGTAGAACAAGAAACAGCCTCTGTTCCACGTTTCCGCAGGCCAGAGGCTGTCTGTTGCGCGCCCGTAGGGATTCGAACCCCAGACCTTCTGACACGTTCACGTGAATCCACAGCGGAACCCAACAGCACTCAACGGCACTCATTTGCTGCTATTCCAGCGAGATTGGCGACTCAAAGGAACTGGACGAAACTCGATGGATTGCGCGAGCACTCGCAAAGTGTGGGGCAAAGTGTGGGGCGAAGCCGAAGAAGTGTCGAATCTTTGTCACCCAAAATGCCCATCCAGAATGTCGCTCGAATCGGGAGCCACCGACGGCCTCGCGGCATAGTGCTGACGGGTGGTCTTGGCATCTGCGTGACCCAGTTGGGCCTGGGCCACTTCGACCCCGACCTCGTTGGCGAGCAGGGTTGCGACGGCCTTGCGGAACGCCCGCCACGTCACGTTCTCGTCGAGCTTCGCCCAGGTCCGGAAGTCGCGGAACTGGCGGTGCACATTCGCACGGGAGTGCCAGGTCCCGCGCCGGGTCGGGAAGACCGCATCAATGGGGTTGAACCCCTCCTGGTTGACCTTCACCGACAAGAGG
>DATMSF010000244.1:0-26393 GCA_035565535.1 Aeromicrobium sp. | reverse complement strand
TCTGGAACCGGAGGTCGCCCGGCTCGAGCCGGCTCGCCTGGGCCAGCGCGGTTCCCGAGGCGCAGAGGACGAGGGCGAAGGCGAGGCGGAAGGCGGCTGACATACTCCTCCGGGGCGGGCCCGGCTCCGGCGGGCGGCGCGACGGCGCGGCCGCGGCGCTGCGGGCGGTCGTCGCCGGCGAACCGGGATGTCGCGGGCGCGCCACGGGATCATCACACGCGCGGCCTGACGGGCGGCTTACGCGCCGGCGCCGGCTCGTTCGCGTCCCGCGCCGGGTTCGCGTCCGGGCCGCCCGTCGAGGTGCCCCGAGCGCCCGCCCGGCTCAGCCGTAGATCAGGTAGCTGCCGGCCGGCACGCGCCTCTCGAGCACCCCGCACGGTCCCGGCGGCGACTGGCGGCCCGGCGGGAGGTCGGGGTTCCACACGCGGCACTGGCCCGGAGGCGGGTAGTGGCCCGGAGGGACGTGGAACCTCCGGCCGTCGGTCCGCACGACCTCGATGCCCCCGCGCGGCCTGTCGGCCGGCACGCGCACGTACAGCAGCACGCCGCTGCTCGCGGGTCGGACCGTGACCACGGGCAGGTCGGCCTGGATGGTGATCGTCGGGTAGCAGGCGGAGAGGACGGCGGCGAGGGCGGCGGCGCCGGAATGGATCACCCGGTCCCGACCCAGGGCGATGTCCCAGGCGTCGACGTAGGCCGCCGCGAATCCGGCGTAGAAGCCGGCGACGACCGACCCGACGGTGATCCCGGCCTTCGCGAACGCGAGCAGCCGCAGCGCGTGAGCCGAGGCCATCCGCTGCTTCTTGCGGTGCAGCGACTGCCACGTGCTCCACGCCAGACCACCCTCGAGGACGGCTGCGACCAGGAGCAGCACCGCAGCCAACCACGAGATCTGCGGCACCGTGCCGTCCGCCCGGACGATCAGCTCCGGCGTCAGACGCCCCACCGCGAAGCCGACCACGGCGAGCCCGAGAACCCGCAGCAGCGGAGTTCGTCGCAAGGGCCGCCGACCGGTCATCGTGTCAGGACAGCAGGATCGAGAGGTCGTCGCGCTTGGTGACACCCGACGTGTCGACGCCGCCGATGAGGTCGGCGACGAAACCGCGGCCGGGGATCTCGCCCTCGGGATCGATCTCCAACCACGGCAGCAACACGAACCCACGCTCGTGGGCCCGCGGGTGCGGCAGCGTCAGCTGGTCGTCGTTCGCGATCCGGTCGCCGACCACGATGATGTCGACGTCGAGCGTGCGCGGCGCGCCCTTCTCCGAACGCTCACGCCCGAAGGCGTCCTCGATCGCCAACGCGCGATCGAGCAAGGTGTGGACGGTCAACGTGGTGTCGATCAACACCACGGCGTTCAGGAACGAGCCGGAGCCCTCCGGGGCGTCGACCGGTTCGGTCTCGTACACCGAGGACACCGCGACCGTCGTCACCTCAGGGGTGTCCTCCAGCGCCGAGACGGCGCCCTGCAGCCTGTCCATGCGATCACCCAGGTTGGAGCCGATCGACAGGACTGCCTGCCTGATGGGACGCATCCCACCGGTCATGGTGTCGGCGTCCAACTCGTACGGTGTGGGCGCTTCAGTCACTGTCTGCTCCGCTCTATCGTGACGCTGACGTCGGAGAACGCCACCGCTATCGGCGCCGATGGCTTGTGCACGGTCACGCTAACCCATTCCACCGACGAGACCTTCATACACAATCCCACCACACGCTCGGCAACCGTCTCAATCAGGTCGACGGGGTCGTTGGCCACGGCATCGTGTATGGCCTGGGCCAGCGTGCCGTAGTCCACGGTGGCAGCCAAGTCGTCGGTCTCGGCGGCGGGTGCGAGGTCGAGTCCCAGTGTCACGTCCACGACGAACGTCTGGCCGTCACGACGCTCCTGGGGCAGCACCCCGTGGTGGGCGAACACCTCCAGACCGCGCAGATCGATCCGATCCGAACCGGGCTTCACTCGTCCTGACCTCCTCCGACTGCGACGGGCGACGCATGCCGGAGCCAGAACCGCCACCCCGACCCGTCACGGACGAGGATACTCGTGCTGATCGCCGTGCCCGCGCCGAACGACGTCGCCGCCGACAGACCCGACGGATCGCCGGGGGCGCCCGACAGCACGCTCTCGGTGCAGGTCACCACGGCGGTCGTCGACTCGCCCGAGCCCGAGGGCAGCAGGGTCACCTGGACGTCGGTCAGGAAGAACTGGATGTACCCCACGTGCGCCATCAGCACGATCCACGACCGCACCACCTCGGCCGAGCCGCGCAGCATCGGCGCTCCGGGGTGGACGCACGTCGTCTCCGGGTCGTCGACCCACAACGATGCCATCAGGTCGGCGTCGCCGGTCTCGACGGCGTCGTAGAGCGCCCGGTGCGCCGCCAGGACGGCGTCGTTCACGACTCGCCCCGCAGGCGGGCCACGACCCGGACCGCGTCGGCCGACGACGCGGCGTCGTGCACGCGGACGGCCCAGATGCCGGCCTCGGCGCACAGGGTCGTGATCGCCGCCGTGGCGTCGTCGCGACGGTCGACCGGCCGGGGTCGTCCGTCGACGGCCAGCAGGTCGCCCAGGAAGCCCTTGCGGCTGGCCGCGACGAGCACCCGGTGACCGAGGGCGTTGAACGCGTCCAGGTGCGCCAGGATCGTCCAGTTCTGCTCCCCGGTCTTGCTGAACCCCAGACCCGGGTCGATCACGATGCGCTCGGCAGCGATGCCGGCAGCGACGGCCGTGTCGACCTGTTCGGTCAGCTCGGTGATCACGTCGGCAACGAGATCGTCGTAGCTGGTGTGCTCGTGCATGTGCGCCGAGTGGTGGCGCCAGTGCATCAACACGACGGGGGCGTCGGTACCGGCGACGACCGGGATCATCTCGGGGTCGGCCCTGCCGCCCGACACGTCGTTGACGATCGCGGCGCCGACGTCGAGGGCACGACCGGCCACCGACGCCCTCATGGTGTCGACCGACACCACGACCCCGTTCCGTGCGAGGGCCTCGACGACCGGCAGGACGCGTCGCAGCTCGGTGTCCTCGTCGACCCGTTGGGCTCCCGGACGAGTGGACTCACCGCCGACGTCGACGATGTCGGCGCCTGCTGCCACGAGGTCGAGACCGTGCGCGATCGCATGGTCCACGTCGAGCCAACGGCCGCCGTCGGAGAACGAGTCAGGAGTGACGTTGACGACGCCCATCACCAGCGTGCGACCGGTGGGCAAGGTGTCGAGCATGCGTCAGTCGGCCGTGATGAGACCCATGGCCTCGGCTCGGGTGGCGGGATCGCGCAGCTGCCCGCGGACGGCGCTGGTGACGGTCTTGGCACCGCCCTTGCGGACCCCACGCATCGCCATGCACAGGTGCTCGGCCTCTATCACGACGATCACGCCACGCGGGTCGAGCACGTCGACGATCGCCTCGGCGATCTGGGTGGTCAGTCGCTCCTGGACCTGCAGCCTGCGCGCGTACACGTCGACCAGACGGGCCAGCTTCGACAGCCCCGTGACCCGCCCGCCTTCCTGCGGGATGTAGCCGACGTGCGCGACGCCGTAGAACGGCACCATGTGGTGCTCGCACAGCGACCACACCTCGATGTCCTTGACCAGGACCAGCTCGTCGTGGCCGACGTCGAAGACCTTCGACAGCACCTCACGAGGCTCCTGGTCCATGCCGGCGAGCAGCTCGGCATACGACTTGGCGACACGACTGGGAGTGTCCAGCAGCCCGTCGCGGTCGGGATCCTCCCCGACAGCCGCGAGGAGCTCGCGGATGGCAGCCTCGGCCCGGGGGATGTCGACGCTCACCGGGTCACTCCACCGGGGTCTCGGGGTTCGGGGCGTCCGGGCCGGCATCCGGACCGATGACGACACCCGGCTGCTGCCCGTTGAGGCCGATCGGGTCGACGTGCTCGACCGGCGGGCGAGTCGACGGCTGGCGGGTGTGCGACCCGGTCCACGCCGGCCGCGGGTCGCGGCGACGCAGTGGCTCGAAGATCGCCGCCACCTGGGCCTTGTCGAGCGTCTCCTTCTCGAGCAGCTCGGTGACCAGGTGGTCCAGGACGTCGCGGTTCTCCTCCAGGATGTCGAACGCCTCTTGGTGGGCCGAGCTGATCAGGTGGTTGATCTCCTCGTCGATGATCCCGGCGACGGCCTCGGAGTAGTTGCGGCTGTGTCCCAGGTCGCGACCCAGGAAGGGCTGGCCCTGGTCCTCGCCCAGTCGAACCGCGCCCAGTCGCTCGGTCATGCCGTACTGGGTGACCATGGCCCGAGCCAGGTTGGTGGCCTTCTCGATGTCGTTGCCGGCCCCCGTGGTCGGGTCGTGGAACACCAGCTCCTCGGCCGCTCGACCGCCGAGCATGTAGGCCAGCTTGTCGAGCAGCTCGGCACGGGTCTGGCTGTACTTGTCCTCGTCGGGCAGCACCATGGTGTACCCGAGGGCGCGACCACGCGGCAGGATCGTCACCTTGTGCACCGGGTCGCTCTGGGGCAGCGCAGCGGCGACGAGCGCATGGCCGCCCTCGTGATACGCCGTGACCAGGCGTTCGTGCTCGTTCATCAACCGGGTGCGCTTCTGCGGCCCGGCCATGACCCGATCGATCGCCTCGTCGAGCGCTTCGTTGGTGATGACCTTGGCATTGTTGCGGGCCGTCAACAGGGCCGCCTCGTTGAGCACGTTGGCCAGGTCGGCGCCGCTGAACCCCGGCGTGCGCTTGGCCACGCTGCCCAGGTCGACGTCGGGGCCGATGGGCTTGCCGCGCGCGTGCACCTTCAGGATCGTCTCTCGGCCTTTCAGATCCGGCGCCTCGACACCGATCTGCCGATCGAAGCGGCCCGGACGCAGCAGGGCCGGGTCGAGCACGTCGGGGCGGTTGGTGGCCGCGATCAAGATGACGCCGCCGCGGACGTCGAAGCAGTCCATCTCCACCAGCAGCTGGTTGAGGGTCTGCTCGCGCTCGTCGTGACCGCCACCCATGCCGGTGCCGCGGTGGCGACCGACGGCGTCGATCTCGTCGATGAACACGATGGCCGGCGCGTTCTCCTTGGCCTGCTCGAACAGGTCACGGACCCGGCTGGCGCCGACGCCGACGAACATCTCGACGAAGTCCGAGCCGGAGATCGAGTAGAACGGCACACCGGCCTCACCGGCGACGGCCCGGGCGAGCAACGTCTTGCCCGTGCCGGGCGGCCCGTACAACAGCACACCCTTGGGGATCTTGGCGCCGACGGCCTGGAACTTGGCCGGCTCCTGCAGGAACTCCTTGATCTCGCCGAGCTCCTCGATCGCCTCGTCGCACCCGGCGACGTCGGCGAAGGTGGTCTTGGGGGTGTCCTTGCTCATCAGCTTCGCCTTGGACTTGGCGAACTGCATGACACGACCGCCGCCGCCCTGCATCGAGCTCATGAACCACAAGAACAGCAGCAGGAACAACACGAACGGCACGATCGACAGCAGGACGCCGCCCAGCGTCGTGCCGGAGGGGACCTTGACGTTGTAGGTCTTGATCTCCTTGGCCGCCAGACCCTTCTCGGCGGTCTCGATGAGCCCTTCGCCCTGACCGAGCAGATAGTGCGACTTGACGCGGGTGTCGTCGTCGAGGGTGGCCTGGATGACCTGGTCGCGGTCGACGAACGTGACGTCGGCGACCTTGCCGGACTCCAGGTAGCGCATCATCGTGCCGGTCTTGACCTCCTTGTAGCCGTCAGCGCCCTGCGAGAACGCAATGACGACGAAGATCGCCGCAGTGATGACGGCGATCCAGAGCCAGGGGCCCTTCGTGAGGTTCTTGAGCTTCATCCGCATTTCTTCTTGTGCTGCTTGGGCCTATGACGGTACAGGGTCAACGGGTGACCGAGGGCCTTGGTTCCACAGGACGTGCTCAGGAATAGACGTGCGGGGCCAGCGTGCCGACACATCGCAGGTTGCGGTACTTCTCGGCGTAGTCCAGCCCGTACCCGACGACGAAGGCGTTGGGGATGTCGAATCCGACGTACTTGACCTGGATGTCGTTCTGCACCGCGTCGGGCTTGCGCAGCATCGTGGCGATCTCGACCGAGGCCGGTCCGCGCGATCGCAGGTTGGTGACCAGCCACGACAACGTCAGACCGGTGTCGATGATGTCCTCGACGATCAGGACGTGGCGGCCCTCCAGGTCGGTGTCGAGGTCCTTGAGGATCCGCACGACGCCCGACGACTTGGTGCCCGAGCCGTAGGACGAGACCGCCATCCAGTCCATCTCCACGTGCCGGTCCAGCGCGCGGGCCAGATCGGCCATGACCATGACCGCGCCCTTGAGCACGCCGACCAGGAGCAGGTCCTTGCCGTCGTAGTCCCCTCCGATGTCGACGGCCATCTCGGCCAGACGAGCCTGCAGCTCGTCCTCGGTGATCAGGGTCTGGTCGAGCGCGAGATCGTCCGCGACGTGCTGCTGGTCCACGCCGTCAGCCTACCGAGGCGTCCGCAGGACCGGGCGTCGGGAAGAAGCTGATGCGTCCGTCGGAGCGGTGGGCGCTGACGCCGCCGGGGAGCTCGACCCGCACCTGGCCGCGGAAGTCGGTCACCAACCGGTCGAGCTCGGCGATGTGGTGGGCCGCGAGCTCATCGGCCGCGGCGCCCGCCCGGAGGGCGGCCGACCGCAACACCCGCGAGCGCAGCGCGGGGTGCAGGGCAGCCAGCTCCGGTACGGACGTGCTGTCGGTGGCTGCGGCGAGCGAGTCGAGCAGGTCGACGTCGGCACGGACCAGATCGGCGGTGCGCGCGAGTGCCTGGACGACACCGCCGCCGAGGACGTCCTCGAGCAGCGGCAGGACCTGCGACCGCAGACGCGAGCGGCGGAATCGTGGATCGCTGTTGTGCGGGTCCTCCCACCAGGTCAGGTCGTGCAGTCGACAGATGTGCTGGGTGTCGGCGCGGGTGAGTCCGAGCAGCGGGCGCCTGAACACCCCCGCTCGTGACGACATGCCGGCGATCGATCGTGGACCGGAGCCGCGACCGAGTCCGAGCAGGACCGTCTCGGCCTGGTCGTCGAGCGTGTGCCCGAGGAGCACGGCGTCCGCCCCTCGCGACGTCAGCGCCTCGAGCCGCGCCGTTCGAGCGGCCGCCTCGGGGCCTCCTGCGCGTGCGACGTCGACCTTGACCACCTCGGCCGCGACACCCAACGAGCGGGCCTGGTCCGCCGCCCTCGCGGCGACGTCGGCCGAACCGTCCTGCAGTCCGTGATCGATCACGACCGCTTCGAGCTCGAATCGGTCGGCGCGAGCGACGAACGCCGTCGCGACGGTCAGGGCCAGCGAGTCGCTGCCACCGGAGAGCCCGATGGTCAGACGACTGCCCGGGTCGAGGTCGTCGAGCACTGCGCGGACGCCGTGCCGGGCCGAGGCCTCGATGCGATCCAGTCCCATCGGACGACCTCAGGCGTGGACGCGGGTGACCCAGGAATCGGGGTCGAGGATCTCGGCCTTGGTGGGCAGGTACCGCGGATGTGCCCACACCTGGTTGAACCCCTCGATGCCGACGCGGTCGACCGTCCGACGCACGAACTGGGCGCCGTCGCGGTACTGGCGGGCCTTGGCGTCCAGGCCGAGCAGTCGACGCACGATCTTGTCGAGGCTGCCGGTGCCCTGGCGGCGCTTCTGGAACTTGCGACGGATCTGCGCGACGGACGGCACGACCTGCGGGCCGACCCCGTCCATGACCACGTCGGCATGCCCTTCGAGCAGCGACATGACCCCGGTCAGCTGGTCGACCAGCTCACGTTGCCGACTGTTCTGGAAGACATCGGCCAGCGAGGCGTCACCGTCGCCGCGCACGGCCTTCTTGACCTGTCCGAGAAGCTGCTCGACGACGGCGCCGACCGACTGCTCGTCGACATCGGTGGCCTCGACCAGCTCGTCGATCGTCGACCGCAGGTGCTCGCGCAGCCAGGGCACTGCCGTGAACTGGACCCGATGCGTCTCCTCGTGCAGGCACACCCACAGTCGGAAGTCGTGCGGATCGACGTCGAGCTGCCGTTCGGCCGCGACGATGTTGGGCGCGACGAGCAGCAGCCGGCCGCCCTCGCCGGCCGGGCCGGTCCAGAACGGATCGAACTGGCCCAGCACCTTCGACGAGACGAACGACAAGATCGCGCCGACCTGGGCTCCGCTGACCTTCTCGCCGATGCCCTTGGTCAGACCCCGTGGGGCCCGACCGGCCTCGGTGAGCTTGCGGGCCAACGGATCGGTCAACAGCTGGAACGTGCCCAGGTTCGCCTCGACCCATCGGGGGCGATCGACGATCCGGACCGGCGACGGAGCACCGAGCGCATTCGTCGCGTGGAGTCCGGCGTACTCCCGCACTGGCGCCTCGGACCGGGCTGCGGCATCACGCAGCTCGGCGACGACAGCCGCCACTTCGTCCGCCCCCAGATTCGGTCCCGGTCGGGACAATCGCGCCGCGGTGGCCAGCGCCACCTTCCAGTCGATCATGCAGCGAGCCTACGTCGACGGACTATCTTCCGGCGATCGCCGAGGCGATCCGGTCCAGTGCCGACAACGCACCGAACGGCGCGGTGCGGTCGGTGGCGTCCGCCATGGCGGCGAACACGACAGGGCGGCCCTGTTGATCGGTCACGATGCCGGCCAGCGCGTGCACGCCGGTCAGGGTGCCCGTCTTGGCGCGCACCAGCCCGCGCGTCGAGGTGACGTATCGGGCTGCGAGGGTGCCGGAGAATCCGTTGACCGGCAGGTCGTCGATCACGGGTGCGTAGCGGCTCTCGGTCAGTGAGGTCCGCACCACCTGGACCAGCGTCGTCGGGCTGATCCGGTTCTCCCGCGACAGCCCGCTGCCGTCCTTGAGCACCAGACCACCGACGTCGATGCCCGCGTCCTGCAAGGTGGCCACGACGACAGCCGCACCTTCGGCGGACGACGCCGGGCGGCCCTTCGCGATCGCGATGTGGCGCAGCAGCACCTCGGCCGCCTCGTCGTCGCTGGTGCGAATCGTCGACTCGACGATCTGCGCCACGGTGCTGCCGGTCACCTGTCCGACGACGCGGGCCCCGTCGGGAGCCTTCCTCAGCGCCCGGTCGATCGTGACCTCGATCCCCGCAGCTCGCAGGAAGGCGGCGAACGTGTCCCGCGCGTCGGCGGCCGGGTCCGCGATCCGTGGGGTCGTCTCGGGGCGGGACGTGTCGACCATGCCCCGGTCGACCCAGAGCGCTCCGATCGGGGTGACGACGTTGTCGCGGACGTAGGTGTGCGGCCACGCCGGGTTGACGGACGGACCGGTGAACAGGGTGTCGTCGTAGCCGAGCGTGACGGCCGTGATCCTGGCGTCTTCGAGCGTGGAGGCCGTCTCGGTGGCCAACGTCTTGAGGTCGGCGCGCACGACCGCTGGGTCGCCGGGCCGACGCTCGTCCGTCAGGTAGGGGTCGCCGCCACCGACCAGCACGAGACGGTCACCGTCGAGGCGCGCTCGGGTGTCGAAGCGGGTCTGAGGGTCCAACACCGTCAGGGCCGCGAACGACGTGAGCAGCTTGGTGGTGGAGGCCGGGATGAATGCGTCGTCGCTGGTGGCGACGATGATTCCGTCCGGTTCGGTGCCGGCGACCGCGACGGCCTTGTGCTCGCCCAGCACCGCGGCGTCCAACGGCCCGCGCGCCCGGTCGAGGACGGCCTCGAGCTCGGGCGAGGCCGGGGTGTCGTCGGGTCCGGCGTCGCCGGGCTCGGCGGAACGAAGTCCGACCGGCGCGATGACGTACTCCGGACCGCACTCACCACCACAGATGACCCCGTTGAGCCGGCCGTCCCGCCAGGCGGCAACCGCGCCGACGCCGGTCAGTGCGACCAGGCCGACGACGAGAAGGCCTGTCACGACCGCGAAGGTCGGCGCACGACGCCCCCGACTGTTCACGCGCTGACCCACGTCCGTCAGACTATAGGCACCGCTACAGGAGGCTATGGTGCTGATTTTCGACGTCACGGTGGAGATCCCCAAGGGGGAGCGCAACAAGTACGAGGTGGATCACGACACCCATCGGATCCGCCTCGACCGGACGCTGTTCACCTCGACGCAGTACCCGGCCGACTACGGCTTCATCGACAACACCTTGGGCCTGGACACCGACCCGCTCGATGCACTCGTGCTGTTGTCGGCCCCGACGTTCCCCGGTTGCGTCATCTCGTGCCGCGCGATCGGCATGTTCCGCATGACCGACGAGGCCGGCGGCGACGACAAGGTGCTGTGCGTCCCAGCGACCGACCCCCGCCAGGAGCACCTGCGCGACATCCACCACGTGCCCGAGTTCGACCGCCTGGAGATCGAGCACTTCTTCACGGTCTACAAGGACCTGGAGCCGGGCAAGTCCGTCGAGGGTTCGACCTGGACCGGTCGCGCCGAGGCCGAGGCCGAGATCCAGGCCAGCTTCGACCGATTCAAGGCCAACGGCGGTTACTAGAAGCGCGGAACGCCCTGCGGCCGTAGTACTTGCGCGAGCGGTCCGGCTGACGTCGCCCCGCTGCGCTCACGCCCTCGTCCCTCGGGCCGGCGACCGAGCGGGAACCCCGTCCCTCGGGCCGGCGACCGAACCTCCCGGCTCGCCAGCCCCGCGAGCGCAGCGAACGGGGCGTGAGGGAGCGCAGCGACCGAGGCGAACCAGACCCACCAGCCAGCCGCAGAACAAGTCCGGCCACGGCGTCAAGCGAGCGGTCCGGCTGACGTCGCCTCGCTTCGCTCACGCCCTCGTCCCTCGGGCTGGCGACCGAGCGGGAGCCCCGTCCCTCGGGCCGGCGACCACGTGGGAACCCCGTCCCTCGGGCCGGCGACCAAACCTCCCGGCTCGCCAGCCCCGCGAGCGCAGCGAGTGGGGTGTGAGGGAGCGCAGCGCCCGAGGCGAACCAGACCCACCAGCCAGCCGCAGAACAGATCCCGGGACACAGCGTTGAGCGAGCCGTTCGACTGTCGTCGCCTCGCTGCGCTCACGCCCTCGTCCCTCGGGCTGGCGACCAAAGGGGAGCCCCCGTCCCTCGGGCCGGCGACCGAAACCTCCCCCGCTCGCCAGCCCCGCGAGCGCAGCGAGCGGGGCGTGAGGGAGCGCAGCGACCGAGGCGAACCAGACCCACCGACCTGCCACAAAACAGATACCGGGACACGGCGCTTGGAAAGCGGTCCGGCTGGCTGGCGTCGCCTCGCTTCGCTCACGCCCTCGTCCCTCGGGCTGGCGACCAAGTGGGAACCTCGCGCCTCGGGCCGGCGACCGAGGTCGGGCCAGGTCGACCTACTGCACCTGCAGCTCTCCGTCGGCGTACTGCTGGCGCAGCACCTTCTTGTCGAACTTGCCGACCGACGTCTTGGGAACCGCGTCGATGAAGGTCCACGAATCGGGCAGCTGCCACTTGGCGAAGTCCTTCGCCAGCAAGTCGCGCAGCTCCTCGACCGTGACGGACTGGCCCTCCTTGACCACGACGGAGGCCAGCGGCCGCTCCTGCCACTTCTCGTCGGGGATACCGACGACGGCGGCTTCCAGGACGGCCGGGTGTGCCATCAGCGCGTTCTCCAGCTCGACCGAGGAGATCCACTCGCCGCCGGACTTGATCACGTCCTTGGCGCGATCGGTCAGCGTGAGGTAGCCCAGGTCGTCGATGTGCCCGACGTCGCCGGTGCGCAACCAGCCGTCGTGGAACTTCTCGTCGACCTCCGGGTCGTCTGAGTTGTAGTACGCGCCGGTGATCCAGGGGCCGCGCACCTCGACTTCGCCGACGGTCTGCCCGTCGTGCGGGAGCGGGTGACCTTCGTCGTCGACGATGCGGCCTTCGACGCCGGCGTTGAACCGCCCTTGACCACCGCGGTACTTCCACACGTCCTCGCCCGTGACACCGACCGGCTCACCGGCAGCGGTGGCGACCGGCGAGGTCTCGGTCATGCCCCAGGCCTGCTTGACCAGCAAGCCGTGCTTCTCCAACAGGGCGCGTTGCAAGGAGACGGGAACGGCCGAACCACCGGCCAGGATGGTGCGGATCGACTTGACGTTCTTGTCCGGATGGGCGTCCAGATAGTTCAGCACGTCGGTCCACACCGTGGGGACGGCGCCGGACAGGGTGGGCTGGGAGTCCTCGATGAACCGCACCAACGGCTCGGCCTGCAGCCACCGGTCCGGCATCGTCAACGACGCGCCGCTCATCAAGGCGGCGTAGGCCAGTCCCCACGCATTGGCGTGGAACATCGGGACGATCGGCAGGACCCGGTCGTGCGCCGTGAGACCGGCGACCGCGCCGCTGCAGACCGAGAGCGAGTGCAGCCACGTGGATCGGTGGCTGTAGACCACTCCCTTGGGGTTGCCGGTCGTACCGGAGGTGTAGCACATCGCGGCCGCATCGAGCTCGTCCACGTCGGGCCAGTCATAGCTCTCCGGCTGCCCGGCGAGCAGGTCGTCGAACAGCAGCACGTTCTTGCCGGAGGGCCGCAGTGCATCCAGGTCGGCCGACGCGGCGTCCGGGCCGGCGACGACGACGTGCTCGACGGTCTCGAACTGCCCCACGTGCGGCGCGAGCAGCGGTACGAGCGAGTCGTCGACGATGACGACCTTGTCCTCGGCGTGATTGGCGATGTAGACCAGCTGCTCGGGGAACAACCGGATGTTGAGCGTGTGCAGCACGGCACCCATCGACGGGATCGCGAAGTAGGCCATCAGGTGCTCGGCGTTGTTCCACTGGAACGTCGCGACTCGTTGGTCGCCGGTGATGCCCAGCGAGCGAAGCCCGTTCGCCAGCTGGGCGGTCCGGCGGCCGAGCTCGCCGTAGGACATCGACCGCGTGCCGTCGGCGGTGGCCGTGACGACCTCCGAATCGTGGTGCACGGTCGTGCCGTGCTTGAGGATCGACGCAATGGTCAACGGGAATTCCTGCATCGTGCTGCGCACTGTGATCTCCTCGACTCGTGACGTGGATCACCATCGTAGGCTCACGACATGGATCTGGGATTGTCGGATCGCGCCTACCTGGTGACGGGTGGCACGGCGGGACTGGGCTTGGCCACGGCGCACGCGCTGGTCGCTGACGGAGCGAACGTCGTGGTGTCGTCGCGGAGCCAGGAATCGGTCGACCGTGCGGTCGCCGAGCTGGGCAGTTGCGCGGTGGGAGTGGCCGCCGACAACTCCGACCCGACGACACCGGAGCACCTGATCAGGGCCGCGCGCGAGGCATTCGGCCGCTTGGACGGTGCGCTGCTCAGCGTCGGTGGTCCGGCGGCCGGCGGAGTCATGGACACCACGGACGAGCAGTGGCGGTCAGCGGTCGACTCAGTACTGCTGGGCGGGGTCCGACTCGCTCGGGCCGTCGCAGCCGAGCTCGGCGCAGGTGGCTCCATCGCGTTCGTGCTGTCCACGTCCGCGAAGGCGCCCGTGGCCGGGCTGGGCATCTCCAACGGCCTGCGTCCCGGGCTGGCCATGGTGGCCAAGACGATGGCCGACGAGCTGGGACCTCGGGGCATCCGGGTCAACGGGCTGCTGCCGGGCCGCATCGACACCGATCGGGTGCGCTGGCTGGACGACCAGACCGACGACCCGGCCACTGCCCGGGCAGAGCACGAGCGCACGATTCCGCTGCGTCGGTACGGCACCCCCCAGGAGTTCGGCGCCGCGGCCGCCTTCCTGCTCTCCCCTGCTGCGAGCTTCGTGACAGGCACGATGTTGCCCGTCGACGGTGGTCTGCTGCGCAGCCTGTGACGATCCGGTGAAAGGACGAAACCGATGCCCCTGCCCCGCTTCACCGCGCCGTTGCGGCGCGTCCTGTGCGTCGTCGCGCACCCCGACGACATGGAGTACGGCACGTCGGCCGTCGTCCACCACTGGACGGCAGCCGGTGTCGAGGTGGCGTATCTGCTCCTGACGAGCGGCGAGGCCGGTATGCAGCGGCCGCCGGAGGAGGTCGGTCCCTTGCGGGCCGCCGAGCAGCGCACGGCCTGTGCGCGGGTCGGCGTGACCGACCTGCGCATCCTCGACCATCCCGACGGCGTCCTGCAGTATGGGCTGGACCTGCGCCGCGACATCGCCCGTCGCATCCGTGAGTTCCGGCCCGACGCCGTGGTGACAGCGAACTTCGAGGTCGAGGCGTACGGCGGTTACAACCAGGCCGACCACCGGGCCGCCGGGCTGGCCACGATCGACGCCATCCGCGACGCCGACAACACGTGGGTGTTCCCCGAGCTGGCACAGGACGGGCTGGACAAGTGGGGCACGGCCTGGCTGCTCGTTGCCGGTCACTCCGAGCCCACGCATGTCGTGCAGGTCGACGCCGTGGACGTCGCCGCAGGTGTCGCGTCGCTGGAGGCGCACCAGGCCTATCTGAGCGATCTGCCCACCCATCCGGATCCGGCCGAGTTCATCCCCGAGATCCTGCGCGGCGGAGGTGCCGCCGGCGGTGTGGAGCACGCGCTGCCGCTCCGCATCACCAGGATGGGCGGCCTGGCCGCCGAATGACAGCGGTCAGCCGCGTGCGGTGACTTCCAGGTCGTCCGGCGCATCGGCCGGGGTCCACCCGGGCGGACCGAAGACGAACCGCAGCTTGTCGTGGAAGCTGGTGGCGCCGCGGACGTTGCGGATGATCTTGGCGTAGTCGCCGTACTGCAGCTTGAGCAGGTTGTAGGTGCCCACAGGTTTGGTCAGCCCGTACTTCGGGCGCTGGCGTTCAGGCGTGAACGTGCCGAACAGGCGGTCCCAGATGATCAGGATGCCGCCGTAGTTCTTGTCGAGGTACTCGGGGTCGCTGCCGTGATGCACACGGTGGTGCGACGGCGTGTTGAACACCCACTCGATGGGCTTGGGCAGCTTGTCGACCAGCTCGGTGTGCACGTAGAACTGGTAGATCAAGTTGAACCCGAACGCGACGTAGAGCGTCCAGGGAGCAAAGCCCAGCAACGGCAGCGGCAGCCAGAAGAAGAACTCGAACCACGGGTTCCACTTCTGCCGCAGGGCCGTGCCGAAGTTCATGTACTCGCTGGAGTGATGGGCCTGATGACCGGCCCACGCGATGTTGACGCGATGGCTGAACCGATGGTGCCAGTAGTAGCCCAGGTCGACGCCGAGGATCACCAGCACCCAGTACCACCACGTGTCGGTCGGCAGTTCCCACGGCGCGAGATAGGCGAACACCGCGACGAAGGCGAAGAAGGTGACGACCTTGAACGCGGTGAGGAAGATCAGCGACAGCACGCCCATCGAGATCGACGTGCGAGCGTCCTTCATGGCGTAGCCGGTCGTGTTGTCGTCGTGGTCGAGCCACTTGAGCGCGGCCAGCTCGATCAGGATCGTCAGCAAGAAGAACGGTGCCGCGTACGTCACGGGGTTCGTCAGCGGGTCCAAGATCTCAGCCATGACGACTCCTCCTACCGGTCGATCGTGATTTGACTCTTGAGTAAGTTACCAGAAGATCAGTTGCCGCGCTAGAGTGTCGCCGTGACCAGATCCCCCGCGACCCGATCGAACGCCGGGACCAAGGGCGTCCCGCGGGCCGACCGGGAGCGACAGATCGTGCAGATCGCATCGGTGGCGTTCGGCACCGACGGTTTCGCGGCCACCAACCTCGCCGACGTCGCCCGTGCGGCAGGGATCTCCAAGCCGCTGATCTACAGCTACTTCGGGTCCAAGGAAGGGCTCTACGCGGCCTGTCTGGACGACGCCGGCCAGCTGCTCGGCGGCGAGATCGAGCGCATCGCACGCGGGGGCGCCGTCGGCATCCAGCGCGGGCTGCAGACCTTGGCCGGGATGTTCGACGTGCTGGCCGACCGCCGACACGTGTGGCGGTTGCTCCACGACCCGACCGCCCCGTCGACCGGACAGATCGTCGACGTCATCGCGACGCACACCGAACGGATCGACAAGCTGGCCCACGAAGGCGTCAGTGAGCTGCTCGCGCTCGCCGGGATCAGTGACGACCTGGACGTCTCCGCCATGACGGCCGCATGGCTGGGGATCGTCGACTCGCTGATGGACTGGTGGGTCGACCACCCCGATCAGGACGCCGCCTCGATGACCGACCGGGTGACCCGCTTGTTCGGGGCCCTGCTGGTCGACGTCGGGAGTCCGCGATCATGAACCCGGGCGGACGCGTCATCGTCATCACCGGATCCTCCAGCGGCATCGGGGCAGCGGCGGCCCGGCAGCTGGCAGCCCGCGGAGCGACGGTGTGCCTCCTGGCGCGTCGGGCGAGCGAGCTGGCGACGGTCGTCGACGACATCACGGCGGACGGAGGCGACGCCCACGCCTACCCCGTCGACCTGACCGACGACGAGCAGACCACGGCTGTCGCTCGGCAGATTCTGGCCGATCACGACCGCGTCGACGTGCTGATCAACAACGCCGGCCGCTCGATCCGCCGACCGATCCGCGAATCGTTCGACCGCGTCCATGATCACCAGCGGGTGCTGGCGGTCAACTATCTCGGCGCGGTCCGACTGACCCACGCCCTGTTGCCGTCGATGCTCGACCGTGGCCGCGGCCACGTGGTGTTCAGCTCGACGATGTCGACCCAGCTGCCGATCCCCCTGTTCTCGGCCTATCTGGCCAGCAAGAGCGCGCTGGAGTCGTACGCCCGGTCGCTGATGGCCGAGCTCGGGTCCTCGGGCATCAGCACGACGGTCGTGTACTTCCCCATGGTGCGCACCGACATGTCCGGCGCGACCGACATCTACGCCGCGATGAAGATGCTGACACCCGATCAGGCCGGACGGTGGCTCGTCAAGGCGGCAGTCGACCAGCCCACGCGCGTGACGGGGCTCAGCGGCGCGGTCAGTCAAGTCGGCATGTCGATCCTGCCCGGCGTCATGACCAAGCTCTCGGCACCGTTGTTCCGACGCATGGATCGCGACCTGGCGCGTAAGGCCGGTCACAGCCGAAACCGCTGATCAGGCACTACGCTCCTGTCATGAATCGGGACCTGAAGTCGTGGCTCGGGCTCAGGCTCGAAGATCGACTGCGCCGGCCGATCATCGAGCGCGCCGCGGTCATCGTGGCCAGCTTCAGCGTCTTCCAGCTGCTCGCGTCGGCCGGCAGCATGATGCTCGTACGACAGTCTCGTCAGGTCCGGCTCGAGTGGTTCACGCCCGTCCTCGCCGCCGGCGTCGTCGGAGTGGTCCTGGCAGCCGTCGTGCTGACGGTGCTCGCACGGTTCGACCCCCACGGTGAACGCCCGATCGCTCGGGTCGTGATGTTCTTGTGCGCCGCCGGGTACGGACTGTTCGGCGTGGCGATCGCCTTCCTGTTCGGCTTCTGGGCCTCGCCGTTCCTGCTGTTCCCCGCGGTCAACGCCCTGTTGATCGGCATCATCTTCAACCGCGCCTACGGGATCATCTCGGTCGTCTCCGGTGTGGTCGCGGTCGCCGTCCTGGAGGCGATCCGGTTCGCCGGATGGATCGACTACGCTCCTGGCCTGGTCAACGACTCGGTCCAGGGTTCGGGCAGCGTCGAACGCGTCCTCGGCACCGGCGTGCCGCTGTTGGTCTTCGTGGTGCTGGCGATGGTCGTGTCGTTCTCGATGCTGCGCATGGTGGACCGTCAGCGAGAGGCGTTGACGCGCAGCCACGACCTGATCAGCACCTATGTGCCCGAACAGGTGGTCGACGCCGTCATGCGGCACGGTGACACCGCCACCCGCCTGCAACGACGCAAGATCACCGTGTTCTTCTCCGATGTCGTCGGGTTCACCGAGATGACCGAGCGGCTCGAGCCCGAGGAGCTTCAGGTCGTGCTCGGGGAGTACTTCTCGGAGATGGCGCACATCGCCGCCGAGTACGACGGCACGGTCGACGAGCTGGTCGGAGATGCCGTGCTCATCTTCTTCGGCGCGCCGGTCGCCACCGACGACCGCGACCACGCCGAGCGGGCGATCCGGATGGCGGTCGACATGCAGGGCGCGGTCGCCCGGCTCAACGCGCGCTGGGCCGAGGCCGGCATCGACGTGGTGTTCCGCATCCGGGTCGGCATCAACACCGGCGTCGTGGCCGTGGGCAACGTCGGTTCAGGCGCTCGCCAGAAGTACGCGGCGATCGGGCGCGCGGTCAACCTGGCGGCCCGGATCCAGACCTACAGCCAGCCCGGCCAGATCCTGCTCAGTCGTGCGACGTGGCTGCTGGTGCGCGACAAGATCTCCTGCACCCCGGTCGACACGGTCGAGTTCAAGGGCATCACCCATCCGGTGGAGGTGTACACCGTCGATCTGTGATCGACGAAGACAGATCCGTCGATCTGTGATCGACGAAGACAGAACCGTCGATCTGTGATCGGCGCAAGCAGGACCGTCGGGGGCCTCAGCTGACGGCGGCGACCAGCACGGCGCCACGAGGACCTCGACGGCGACGTAGAACCAGGTCGGGTACAACGCGACCCGACCGCGTTCGATCAGCGCGGAGACGATTCGTCCACCGGCCATGCCGAACAGCGCCACGCCCACGGTCAGGGCGATCGGCTCGGTCGTGGCGTCGTCGCGGATCGCGGCCAGCGCCAACATCACGGCGATCGCGACGCCGAATCCGCCGTAGACCGCGCGGACCTCGGTTCGTGCGTCCGGCGCCGTCCAGGGACACGCCGAACGGCTTGACCAGGGCTTGGGGTGCCACCAACCCGTACAGGCCCATGGCGAGGAACAGGACGCTGACGACCCACAGCGTGGGTTCGAGCGAGACGGTGACCATCGTGTGACCTCCGGCAGACGACGCAAGGCGTCCAGCATGGCGCAGCCGCACCCGGACGGCCAAGGCGGACCAATTGAAAATTTCTTCAATCAGTGGGCTAGTCTCTGCCCGTGAACGTGCTTTCATCCGCCGCCCAGCTCGGCGACCGCGCTCGCGAGCTGCTGCCACGCGGTGAGGACGTGCGTGCGATGCGAGCGGCGCCGCGAGCCGATCTGGTCGCCGGCCTGACGGTCGCGGTCGTGGCCCTCCCGCTGGCGCTGGCCTTCGGCGTCGCTTCCGGGCTGGGTGCTGAGGCCGGCGTGGTCACCGCGATCATCGCCGGTTTCGTCGCAGCGGCCTTCGGCGGTTCGAACCTGCAGGTCTCCGGCCCCACCGGGGCGATGACGGTGGTGCTGGTCCCCGTCGTCCACGCCCACGGGCGCGACGGCGTGCTCCTGGTCGGACTGATGGCCGGGGTGATCCTGGTCGCGATGGCCTTCTTGCGCCTGGGCACGTTCGTGCGATATCTGCCCATCAGCGTCATCGAGGGATTCACCGCCGGGATCGCCGTCGTGATCGCGCTGCAGCAGGTGCCCTTGGCCCTGGGTGTCCCGATCGGCGACGCCGAACGGATGTGGCAGGTCGCTGCGGATGCGGCGGTCGACTATGTGGATTCACCGACTGCCGCAGCGCCGGTCATCGCCGTCGTCGTCACTCTGGCGGTTCTCGTGGGGCAACGCAAGGTCCCCGGCTGGCCGCACGCGCTGATCGCCATCGCCATCGCGACTGCCGTCACCTGGGGGTTCGAGCTCGCCGTGCCGACGATCGGTGTCCTGCCGGCAGGTCTGCCTGCGCCGTCGGCGTCGTTCATCGACCTCGGCTCACTCGGGGTCCTGCTGACCGCCGCTCTGGCGGTCGCGGCACTGGCGGCGTTGGAGAGCCTGCTTTGCGCCACGGTCGCGGACTCGATGACGGTCGACCAGCGCCACGACCCGGACCGGGAGCTGTTCGGCCAGGGGCTGGCCAACGTCGCGGTGCCGTTCTTCGGCGGCGTCCCCGCAACGGCAGCCATCGCCCGCACGGCCGTCAACGTCGGCGCCGGGGCTCGGTCACGACTGGCCTCGATCGTGCACTCGGTGACGTTGCTGATCGCGATCGTCGTCGCTGCCCGGCTGGTGGCCCACATCCCGCTCGCCGCACTGGCCGGCGTCCTGTTCGCCACGACGCTGCGCATGGTCGAGGTGTCGGGATTGCTGGCGCTGGCTCGCTCGTCCCGCAGTGACGCCCTGGTGCTGATTGCGACCTTCGCGGTCACGGTGGTGCTGGACCTGGTCACGGCGGTCGGGGTCGGTGTGTTGATCGCGATGGTCATGGGCCTGCGCTCGGTCGCCCGGACCAGTCGGCTCGAGACGGTTCCGTTGGACCTGACGGATCACGCCGACGAGGAGCACGCGTTGTTGCGCGACCACATCGTCGCCGTCCGGTTCGACGGGCCGCTGCTGTTCGTCGCAGCCCACCAGCTGATGACCCAGCTGCCCGACCTGACCGATGTCCGCGTGGTGATCGTGCGGATGTCGCGGACGTCCACGCTCGACGCCACCGGCGCCGTCTTGCTGCGTGACACGATTCGGCACCTGGAGCGCCGCGGCATCACGGTGCTGATGTCGGGGCTGGCCGCCGAGCTCGAGCCGGTTCTTGACTCCCTCGGCGTGCTGGCACCCTTCCGCGCCGAAGGGCGCCTGTTCAGCACCTCGACGCTGGCGATCGCCGACGCTCGCCGGCGCCTGCAGGACGACGCGACGCAGTAGCATCCGAGGAGTGGGCCCACCACCTCGCGGCCCACGCGGTCCGTCGCACACCCCGCGATCCGGCCGACCTCACCGGAACGAAAGTTGAGCACTACCGTGACTGCACCATCTGCCTTCGGCGCCCACCACGAGCAAGTCGTCTTCTGCCACGACGAGGCGACGGGCCTCAAGGCCATCATCGGCATCTACTCGACGGCGCTGGGTCCCGCGCTCGGTGGCACCCGGTTCTATCCGTACGCCAGCGAGGCCGACGCGCTGCAGGACGTGCTGAACCTCAGCCAGGGCATGGCGTACAAGAGCGCGCTGGCCGGCTTGGACCTCGGTGGCGGCAAGGCCGTCATCATCGGCGACCCGCACACCCTCAAGAGCGAGGCGCTGCTGCGCGCGTACGGCCGATTCGTCCAGAGCCTCAACGGCCGCTACTACACGGCGTGCGACGTCGGCACGTACTCGACCGACATGGACATCGTGGCCCGCGAGTGCGAGTTCGTGACCGGGCGCACGGTCGAGCACGGCGGCGCGGGCGATTCGTCCGTGCTCACCGCGTACGGGGTCCACCAAGGCATGCGAGCCAGCGCCCACCACGTGTGGGGAGACACGACCCTGAACGGCCGGACCGTCGGCGTCGCGGGAGTGGGCAAGGTCGGCAAGCACCTCGTGCGTCACCTGGTCGAGGAGGGCGCTCGCGTCGTCGTCACCGACCCGGACCTCACCGCGATCGAGCACATCACCACCGCGCACCCGGAGGTCACGGTCGTGGAGAACACCGACGTCCTGGTGCGCGCCGATCTCGACGTCTATGCGCCGTGCGCGCTCGGCGGCGCCCTGGACGATCGAGTCGTCGAACAGCTCACCGCGAAGATCGTCTGCGGTGCCGCGAACAACCAGCTGGCTCACGACGGCATCGAGAAGCGTCTCGACGAGCGTGGCATCGTCTACGCGCCCGACTACTGCGTGAACTCAGGCGGCGTCATCCAGGTCGCCGACGAGCTCGACCCATCGGGTTTCAGCTTCGACCGGGCCAAGGCCCGGGCGACGAAGATCTACGACACCACGCTCGAGGTGCTCGAGCACGCGGCAGCGCAGAAGGTGCCGCCATCGGCGGCAGCAGACCGAGTGGCCGAGCAACGCATGCGCGATGTCGGCCGACTACGGGGCATCCTGCTTCGTTAGCTGGCGGCCGGATCCTCGAACTGCTTGGCGAGGTCGGCATATTGTTCGGGGATGGCATCACCCTCGTCGCCGTGGAGTTCCTTCTGCAGATCGTCGAAATCCGTATCGAACGTACGGTACTTTAGGTTGCGTGCAACCTTCGTCTGCTTTGCCTTAGCACGGCCGCGCCCCATGGGTCCGACCCCCTCGCACAGAAATAGTTAGTATGTCGTGCGGTCAAGCCTACCCAAGAGGAACCACAAGTGCCTCAAAGGGTGGCACGTGTCATATCGTGTACCTGTGGAACGCCGACAGAACGCCTGTCAGGAATGTCGACCGGTGAGGGTGACGGTGCCACCTGCCCCGTGGACTCCGGCAGCTGCGACGTCGCCGGCGATCCACGCGTCGACACCCGACTGACGCAGCGCAGCAACGGCGGCATCGGCCTGGTCGGCGGGCACGAGTGCGATCATCCCGACGCCCACGTTGAGCGCTTCCTCCAGCGCGTCCTGCGAGACTCCGCCGGCATCGGCGACCAGGTCGAACACCGCCGGTCGGGTCCACGTGGAGCGATCGACCCTGACCGACACCTCTGCAGGAACCACCCGCTCGAGATTGGCTGCCAGACCACCGCCCGTCACGTGGGACATGGCGTGGACGTCGACCTGCTCGAGCAGATCCAGACACGGCTTGGTGTACAGCCGCGTCGGGATCAACAGCTCGTCGCCGAGCGTGCCACCGAGCTCGGGCACCTCCCGGTCGAGCTGCCATCCCAGCGTCGTGAAGAACACGTGCCGCACCAGCGAGTACCCGTTGGAGTGCAGCCCCGACGACGCCATCGCGACGACGACGTCACCTGATCGGACCAGGTCGGCGCCGATGACTCGATCCGCCTCGACGACGCCTGTCGTGGAGCCGGCGATGTCGTACTCGTCGGGATCGAGCAGGCCTGGATGCTCAGCGGTCTCGCCGCCCAGCAACGCGGTGCCCGTCTCGGCGCACGCCTGAGCGATGCCCTTGACGATGTCGGCGATGCGCTCGGGCACGACCTTGCCGCAGGCGATGTAGTCGGTCATGAACAGCGGCTCGGCACCGCAGACCACCAGGTCGTCGACCAGCATGCCGACCAGGTCGAACCCGATCGTGTCGTGGCGGTCCATCCGCTGGGCGATCTGCACCTTGGTGCCGACACCGTCGGCCGAGGTGGCGAGCAGCGGACGCGTGTAGCCCTTCAACGCCGATGCGTCGAACAGGCCCGCGAATCCCCCGATGCCACCGACGACCTCGGGGCGACGTGCCCTGTCGACCCACTCCTTCATCAGCTCGACGGCCCGGTCCCCTTCGGCGACCGAGACCCCCGCCGCAGCGTAGTCCATGCTCACTGCACGACGTCCAATCGGGTTCGGCCGCCTTCGCCTCCTGTGCCTGTCGCCGGGTCGGCCGGCTCGAGCAGGTGCTTGCCGATCAGGTCGTCCTCGGGCAACGGGACGGGATAGATGCCGTCGAAGCAGGCGCGGCACAGGTTGTCCTTGGGCTGGTTGGTGGCATCGACCAGCTCGTCGAGCTCGACGTAGGCCAGCGAGTCGGCACCGATCGACCGGCAGATCTCGTCGACGCTCAGGCCGTTCGCGATCAGCTCGGCGCGCGAGGCGAAGTCGATGCCGTAGAAGCACGGCCACTTCACCGGCGGGCTCGAGATGCGCACGTGCACCTCGGCTGCGCCGAACTCACGCAGCATCGAGACCAGGGCACGCTGGGTGTTGCCGCGCACGATCGAGTCGTCGACGACGACCAGGCGCTTGCCCGCGATGACGTCGCGCAACGGGTTGAGCTTGAGCCGGATGCCCAGCTGGCGCAGCGTCTGCGACGGCTGGATGAACGTGCGGCCCACGTAGGAGTTCTTGACCAGGCCGTGTCCGAACGGGATGCCGCTCTCCTCGGCGTAGCCGATGGCGGCCGGTGTGCCGGACTCGGGGACCGGGATGACCAGATCGGCCTCGGCCGGCGAGGAACGGGCCAACCGCCGGCCGATCTCGGCTCGGACGCTGAACACCCTCTGGTCGTTGATCGTGGTGTCGGGTCGGGCCAGGTACACGTACTCGAACAGACAGCCCTTGGGTGCCGGTTCGGCGAACCGCTCGCTGCGCAGGCCGTTCTCGTCGATCGCGACGAACTCGCCCGGCTCGATCTCGCGAATGTACGACGCACCCACGATGTCGAGTGCTGCGGTCTCGCTGGCGAGCACCCAGCCGCTGTGCAGACGGCCGAGCACGAGGGGGCGGATACCTTGAGGGTCGCGCGCCCCGTACAACGTGGTCTCGTCCATGAACACCAGCGAGAAGGCGCCGCGCAGCGTCGGCAGCACCTCGAGCGCGGCCTCCTCGATCGAACGGTCCTGGTAGACCGCCAGCAACGACGCCATCACCGCGGTGTCGGTCGTGGCCGACTCATCGCGCGTCGCGCCGCCGAGCTCGGCCAACCGCGCCGACAGGTCGTGGGTGTTGGTCAGGTTGCCGTTGTGGGCCAGCGCCACCGAGCCGTGAGCCGTGGGGCGGAACGTCGGTTGGGCGTTCTGCCACACGCTCGACCCGGTCGTGGAGTACCGGGTGTGCCCGATCGCCAGCGTGCCGACCAGCGATTCCAGGGTCGGCTCGTCGAACACCTGCGAGACCAGGCCCATGTCCTTGTAGACCAAGATCTGGCGTTCGTTGCTGACGGCGATGCCGGCCGACTCCTGGCCGCGGTGCTGCAAGGCGTACAGCCCGAAGTAGGTCAGCTTGGCAACTTCTTCGCCGGGCGCCCACACGCCGAAGACTCCGCAGGCGTCCTGGGGTCCGGCATCGTGGGGATCGATCTCGTGGGTGAGACGTCCGTCTCCGCGCTGGGGCACCCTCTCAGTGTAGGGGCCCGCACGCACCCGCGAACCCCTGCGTGCGTGGGATCGGTCACGGTGCGAGACAGTTGCACTGATCACGCATGTGATCACATGGTGGGAGCCTCGCCGAACCACCTGGACCAGTCAGCGCTGACTGGTCTAGTCTGGCGTGACTCACGACACACGATCACGGGAGCATCTCATGGCCTTCACCGTCCCCGACGCCACTTTCTTGCCCGACTTCCTGGAGTTCCGCGCCACGGAGAAGCCCGACGACCGCTGCTGGATCTTCGGCGAGCGCAGCTGGACGTGGGCCCAGGCCTGGGAATCGGTCCGCAAGGCCGCCGGCGCCCTCGCCGCCGACGGCGTGAGCCGCGGCGACAACGTCGCGATCCTGACCAAGAACGACCCGGCCGTCCTGCAGGTGCTGCTCGGCGGCTGCCAGCTCGGAGCCGCCACGACGGTCGTCAACTGGCGCCTGGCCGGTGACGAGCTCGACTACGTCATCAACGACTGCGGCGCCGAGGTGGTCTTCGTCGGCAGCGGATTGCTCGAGCAGTTCGACGCGATCCGCAGCAAGCTGCAGAACGTCAAGAAGGTGGTCGTGATCGGCGGCGAGAACGACGAGTACGACGCCTGGCTGGCCGCCGGCACACCCACCGATCGTGGCACGGACGTCGAGCCGTCCGACATCGCCGTCGTGATGTACAGCTCGGGCACCACGGGTCGCCCCAAGGGCGTGCAGCTGAGCCAGTCCGCGATGGTGCAGCACAGCGTCAACGGGCTCGGCGACGCCGTGTACGACCCGGCCGAGGACATGATGCTGGTGGCGATGCCGATGTTCCACGTCGGCGGCACGTCGTACGCGCTGCTCGGCCCCGTCGTCGGCGTCCCGGCCTACATCATCCCCGAGGTCGACGCGATGCAGCTGGCCGGCGGGATCATGGCCGGCTGCACCCACGTGTTCCTCGTCCCCGCGGTCGTCGCCGCCCTGATCCAGGCCGGACCCGAGGCGATGGCGCTGTTCAGCAAGCTCAAGTCGTTCGGCTACGGCGCGGCCCCGATGCCGTTGCCCATCCTGCGTGCCGCGATGGAGGCCTGGCCGAACACCGAGTTCCAGCAGGTCTACGGCATGACCGAGATGGGCGGCGTCATCACGGTCCTCAACGACGCCGCGCACCGCGATCCCGAGCACCCCGAGCGTCTCGTCTCGGCGGGCCTCCCGGTCGCGAACGCCGAGATGCGCATCGTCGACCCCGGCACGCTGCAGGACGTCGAGCCCGGCCAGTCCGGGGAGGTGTGGTTCCGCACGCCGCAGGCGACCAGCGGCTACCTGGGCAAGCCCGAGGCGACGGCCGAGCTGCTGACCGAGGACGGCTGGCTGCGCACCGGCGACGTCGGCCGTGTCGACGAGGACGGCTTCTTGTTCATCGAGGACCGCATCAAGGACATGATCATCACCGGTGGCGAGAACGTGTACTCCCCCGAGGTCGAACGTGTCCTGTCCGAGCACCCGGCGGTCGCCGAGGTGGCCATCATCGGTGTTCCCGACAAGAAGTGGGGCGAGTCGGTCAAGGCCGTCGTGGCGTTCAAACCCGAGCAGTCCGTCGACGCCGACGAGCTCATCGCCTTCGCCAAGGAGCGCCTGGCCAGCTACAAGGTTCCGCGCTCGATCGACGTCGTCTCGGAGCTGCCGCGCAACCCCTCGGGCAAGATCCTCAAGCGTGATCTGCGCAAGCAGTTCTGGGGCGACAGCGACAGTCAGGTCAACTGAGGCGACGACAAAGACAGCAGCCCCGGACATCCAGGGAGGGACCGGGGCTGCTGGCTTCCGATTCTACGCTGACAGGGGGTCACCACCAATGACGGTCCTGGTCTCGGCGCACCGCGCAGGCAGTGACGACGTCACCGGTTCGGCGATCCTGGCGGCC
>DATMSF010000243.1:0-2779 GCA_035565535.1 Aeromicrobium sp. | reverse complement strand
GCCTGGATCGCGGTGCTGTGCGCACGGACGTCCGCGGGGCGGTCCCATCGAGCGGTGTTCCTCGATCCGGCCGAGACCGTCGGCTTGACGACCCACTCGGCCGCGTGGTCCAGGTCGTCACCGTCGCCGACGTTCCACCGGGTGGGGATGATCCGCACTCCGGCCGCCTCGAGCTCACGCAGGTAGACCTTGTCGGTGTTCCACCGCAACGTCTGAGCGGAGTTGTGGATCCGAGGGACCGAGTCGGCCCAGGAGAGGAACTCGTCGCGTCGTTCGGTGTAGTCCCAGCACGATCGCACCACCACCAGGTCGAAGCGGTCCCAGTCAACGGACGGGTCGTCCCAGCGGGCCACGACCATGTCGACGTCGTGGTCCTCGGCGGCCCGTGCGACCAGCGCCATCTCCTGGTCCAGCGGCTCGCCGACACCCGACGTGACGTAGGCGAATCTCACCACCTCAGCGTAGGGGCTCTCCGTCGGGACCAGGGGCATCGCCACCTCGCCCGTCGCACACGACCGAGCGGTTCTGGCCGGTGTCGCCTCGTCGTCGGTACGCTCGGTGACGCACCCGGCGCGGCGCGCGTCGGACGGCGTCGAGAGGGGGTGGACCGGTGACCGGACTGGCCGTGCTCCTGGCCACCGTCGGCGCGGCCGACCTGAGTCCTCGGGGCAAGCACCTGGTCGCGGCCGTGACGGCCGTGGCGCTGCCGCTGGCCCTCGGTGCGCAGTGGCACACGATCTGGCTCGCGCTGCTGTGCTTCGTCGTGGCGGTCATCTGGATCGACGCAGCCGATCAGCAACGGCCCGCCGGGATCATCGTGCTCGGTGTCACCGCGATCGGGTTGCTGATCAGCTCGGCCGGCGACATCACGGGCGAGGCGCCGGTGGCCGGGTGGTACCGCGAGCTGCCCGTCGCCGGACTGGCCGAGGTGCCGCTCGACCACGCGGCACTCGCGCTCGGGGTGTTGTTGTTCCTGGCCACGGCCGCCAACGTCGTCGTCCGGCATGCGCTCAACGCCACCGGACCGCAGGTGCTCGCCGAGGAGAACTCGCTCAAGGGCGGTCGGTTGCTGGGCCCGCTCGAGCGGTGGCTGGTGTTCGCGTTCGCGCTCAGCGGCCACGTGGGAGCCCTGGGTGCGCTGGTGGCGGCGAAGGGCATCCTGCGGTTCCCCGAGATCTCGCAGGACCGACCCGACGGCATGCGCGCCGAGTACGTCCTGGTCGGCAGCTTCGTCAGCTGGTCGCTCGCGCTGTTGTTCGTCCCGCTGCTGTGATGGCCGGTGAGCCTGACCTGAACGGGACCGCCGCGGCGCCGGTCGTATTCTTGGCCCATGGCCAGTGAGACCACCCCAGACGACGCGATCGACATCAAGCCCCGTTCCCGGGACGTCACCGACGGTCTGGAGAAGACCGCGGCACGCGGCATGTTGCGTGCCGTGGGCATGGGTGACGAGGACTGGGAGAAGCCGCAGATCGGTGTGGCGTCGAGCTGGAACGAGATCACGCCGTGCAACCTGTCGCTGGACCGGCTCGCCAAGGCGGTCAAGGAAGGCGTGCACGCCGGCGGCGGGTACCCGCTGGAGTTCGGCACCATCAGCGTCTCCGACGGCATCTCGATGGGCCACGAGGGCATGCACTTCTCCCTCGTCAGCCGCGAGGTCATCGCCGACTCGGTCGAGACCGTGATGATGGCCGAGCGGCTCGACGGCTCGGTCCTGCTGGCCGGCTGCGACAAGTCCCTGCCCGGCATGCTGATGGCCGCTGCGCGACTGGACCTGTCCAGCGTGTTCCTCTACGCCGGATCGATCATGCCCGGCAACGTCGACGGCAAGGACGTCACGATCATCGACGCGTTCGAGGCGGTCGGGGCGTGCATCAAGGGTCTGATCACCCGCGACGAGGTCGACCGCATCGAGCGGGCGATCTGCCCGGGTGAAGGCGCCTGCGGCGGCATGTACACCGCGAACACGATGGCGTCGGTCGCCGAGGCGCTCGGCATGAGCCTGCCCGGGTCGGCCGCCCCGCCGGCCCCGGACCGCCGTCGCGACGACTACGCCAGGAAGTCGGGCGAAGCCGTCGTGGAGCTGCTCCGCAAGGGCATCACGGCGCGCGACATCATGACGATGGAGGCGTTCGAGAACGCCATCACGATCGTGATGGCGCTCGGCGGATCCACCAACGCCGTCCTCCACCTGTTGGCCATCGCTCGCGAGGCCGGTGTGCCGCTGACGCTCGACGACTTCAACCGGGTCGGCGACAAGGTCCCGCACCTGGGCGACCTCAAGCCGTTCGGCCGTTACGTCATGAACGACGTCGACCGGGTCGGTGGGATCCCGGTCATCATGAAGGCGCTGCTGGACGCCGGACTGATGCACGGCGACTGCATGACCGTGACGGGCAAGACGATGGCCGAGAACCTCGCCGACATCGAGCTGGACCTCGACGGCGACATCATCCGGCCGCTGGACAAGCCGATCCACAAGACCGGCGGGCTGACGATCCTGCACGGATCGCTGGCGCCGGAAGGCGCGGTCGTCAAGAGCGCGGGCTTCGACTCCGACGTGTTCCGCGGGACCGCCCGGGTCTTCGACGGCGAGCGCGCGGCGATGGACGCGTTGGAGGACGGCACCATCGTGGCCGGCGATGTCGTCGTCATTCGCTACGAGGGTCCCAAGGGCGGACCGGGCATGCGCGAGATGCTCGCCATCACCGGCGCCATCAAGGGCGCCGGTCTGGGCAAGGACGTCCTGCTGTTGACCGACGGCCGGTTCTCGGGCGGC
>DATMSF010000242.1:0-2398 GCA_035565535.1 Aeromicrobium sp. | reverse complement strand
CGACGACGCGACCGTCCGCCTGCTCGAGCAGATCGACGACCGCGACACCCGTGCGGCCGTCACTGCCGAGCGCAGCCTCCTCGCCACGCTGGAGGCAGGCTGCAGCGCCCCCGTCGGGGCCCTTGCCGAGATCGCCTGGGGCGACGACGGCGACGAGCTCTGGCTGCGGGCCGTGGTGTCCGAACCGTCGGGCACCCGAACCATCCGACTGTCCGCGACCGGCCTGCCCGATGAGGCCGCCGCGGTCGGCGAGCGTCTTGCTGCCGAGATGCTGGCCGAAGGGGCCGACACGTTGATGTCGGTGCCCTCGTGACACGGCAGCACGAACCGAAAAAGGAACACCCAGTGACCGCACAGATCACCGACCGCACTGCTCCACGTCCTGCCGCCCGGCAGAAGACGCTGGGCCATGTGAGCTTCGTCGGTGCCGGCCCCGGCGACGAGAGCTTGTTGACGGTGCGCGCCGTCGAGCTGCTCGCGCAGGCTGATGTCGTCATCATCGAAGCTCCTGAGCAGGCTGCACTCGTGACCAACGGCGCCGAGATCGTCGACGGAGGCGTCGGTGAGGACGGCGAGCTGTTGACGCACGCCGCCCGCGCCAAGCTCGTCGTCAAGTACGCCAAGACCGGTGCCCACGTGGTGCGCCTCGTCGTGGGCGACCCGTTCACGTACGCGACGGCTCCCGAGGAAGCCGCGGCCTGCACCAAGGCCGGCATCGGGTTCGAGATCATCCCCGGCGTGTCCTCCGTCGCCGCGGTGCCGGCGTACGCCGGAGTGCCGCTGACCACCCGGACGCACCGCGAGTTCACGGTCGTCAGCGTCGGTGACGCGAAGGTCAACTGGGCCGAGCACGCCGGCGACGACACGCTGGTGCTGCTGTCCGCGGTCAATCGGATCGACGAGGTCGCCGCCGGCCTGATCGACGCCGGCCGTTCGCCGGAGACCCCGGTCGCGATGACTCGCGTCGGGACGACCACCGACCAGACCACCGTCGTCTCGACGCTGGCCGACATCGCGGTCGACGCCAAGGCCGCCCAGATGGCCTCCCCGGCGATCACGGTCGTCGGTGACGTCGTCGCGATGCGCGAGTCGCTGTCGTGGTTCGAGACCAAGCCGCTGTACGGCTGGCGTGTCCTGGTCCCGCGCACCAAGGAGCAGGCGGCATCGCTGGCGCGTCGTCTGCGCGGCTACGGTGCGATCTCCGAGGAGGTCCCGACGATCTCCGTCGAGCCGCCGCGGAACCCGCAGCAGATGGACAAGGCGATCCGTGGACTGGTCGAGGGACGCTACGAGTGGATCGCGTTCACCAGTGTGAACGCGGTCAAGGCCGTCCGTGAGAAGTTCGACGAGTACGGGCTCGACGCGCGTGCGTTCTCGGGTCTGAAGATCGCGGCGGTCGGCGACAAGACCGCCGAGTCGATCCGCAAGTGGGGCATCCGGCCGGATCTGATCCCCAGCGGCGAGCAGTCGGCTGCCGGCCTGCTCGAGGACTGGCCGCCGTACGACGAGCTGCTCGATCCGATCAATCGGGTGTTCATGCCGCGCGCCGACATCGCCACCGAGACGTTGGTCGCGGGGCTGATCGATCTGGGTTGGGAGGTCGACGACGTCACGGCGTACCGCACGGTGCGCGCCACGCCGCCGCCCGCGCCGACCCGTGAGGCGATCAAGACCGGCAAGTTCGACGCCGTGATGTTCACCTCGTCCTCGACGGTCCGCAACCTGGTCGGCATCGCCGGCAAGCCGCATCCGCAGACCATCATCGCCTGCATCGGTCCGGCCACCGCCAAGACGGCCGAGGAGCACGGACTGCGGGTCGACGTGATGGCCGAGAAGCCCGACGTAGAGGTGCTGGCCGACGCGTTGGCCGAGTTCGGTGCGGCGCGTCGTCTGCAGTTCATCGAGGACGGCGAACCGGTGCTCAAGCCCTCGCAGAAGCGACCCAGCTCGCGCCGCAAGGCCTGACGCATGCACGGGTCGCCAGCGCCTACCCGGGCTCCTTCGTCGCCCTGGCGACCGGTGCGAGAGCATGGGTGGCACCATGTCTGAGTCGCTACCGATCCGTCCACGTCGCTTGCGGCAGTCGCCGGCGATGCGGCGACTCGTGGCGGAGACCCACGTCGACGCGGGGCAGCTGATCCTGCCGATGTTCGTGGCCGAAGGGCTGGCTGAACCGCGGCCCATCAGCTCGATGCCGGGGGTCGTGCAGCACACCCGCGAGTCGGCCAAGTCGGTGTACGCCGAGGCGGCACGGCTGGGCCTGGGCGGCGTGATGCTGTTCGGCGTGCCCGAGCACAAGGACGCGCAGGGCAGCGGGGCCCTCGACCCCGCGGGGATTCTCAACGCTGCGATCGCCGACGCGCGCGCCGAGGTCGGCGACGACGTGCTGGTGATGTCG
>DATMSF010000241.1:0-1768 GCA_035565535.1 Aeromicrobium sp. | reverse complement strand
GCCCCCGGGCTGACCGCGTTCATCCACCAGATCAGCGGTCCGAAGAACGCCAAGCCGTAGACCAGCCCGACGAGCACGACGGTGCGGCCGCGCGCCAGATCGAGGCCACCGGCGACCCAGAACAGGCCCGCCAGCGCCACGACCATGGCGAACGGCCATGACAGCGGGGCGAATGCGGTCGACGACAGCACGCCGAGAACGGCCGCTGCCACCAGGGCTCGTGAGGCGCGCACCGGTCAGTCGAGGACGATCAAGTCGCGAGGGGCGTTGTTCAGCACCTCGAGTCCGTCGGCGGTGCAGATCACGATGTCCTCGATGCGGGCGCCGAAGTGACCTTCTCGATAGATGCCGGGCTCGATGGAGAACGCCATCCCGTCCTCGAGGACCACCGTGTTCCCTGCGACGATGTACGGCTCCTCGTGGGTCTCCTGGCCTATCCCGTGTCCCGTGCGGTGGATGAACAGGTCGCCGTAGCCAGCTTGGTTGATGATGTCGCGGCCCACGGCGTCGACCGACTCCGCCGTGACGCCCGGGCGGGCGTGCTCGCGCTGGGCGGTCTGGGCCTGCAGCAGGACCTGGTACAGGTCGAGGAACTCCTGCGCGGGGCGGACCCCACCAGCGACGTACGTACGCGTGCAGTCCGAGCAGTAGCCGGACGGCATCGTGCCGCCGATGTCGACGACGACAGGATCGCCTGCTCGAATGACACGATCGCTGACCTCGTGGTGCGGTGAGGCCCCGTTGGGTCCGGACCCCACGATCACGAAGTCGCACGTGGCGTGCTCGGCCAGGATCGCGCGCTCGATGTCCGCGCCGACCTCGGCCTCGGTGCGACCGGGCTTCAACCACTGCCCGACCTGGGCGTGCACGCGATCGATGGCTGCACCCGCCTCGCGCAACGCGGCCACCTCGTCGGGGTCCTTGCGGATGCGCAAGGCCTGGACGACAGCGCCGCCGAGCACGATCTCGGCCTCCGGCAGCGCATCGCGCAGGGCGAAGACGCGGGCAGCCCACATGTGATCATCGACGCCGATCCGCCGCGCCGTCCCGAGCAGCCGCGCCACCAGCTCGAACGGGTCCTCGGTCTCGTTCCACGGCGCGATCGGCAGCGTCACACCGGCCGCCTCGGCGGCGGCGCGCTCCAGACCAGGCACGACGAGGGTCGGCTCGCCGTCCACGGGCAGCACCAGGCACGTGAGGCGCTCGAGCGGGAGCGCGTGATAGCCCGTCAGGTACCGCAGATCGGCTCCGGGAGTGATGAGCAACGCGTCGATTCCTTGTGCCGCGGCCTGCTGCCGCGCCTTGTCCCACCTGTCCACTCCTCGACCCTACCGGCCCGCCACCACGCTCCACGCCCACCAGGCGCCATGCCCACTACGCTCGGTACATGGCGCGACTCATGCTGTTGGACTCGGCGAGCCTGTACTTCCGGGCGTTCTTCGCCTACCGCGATCACGACGCGCTGCGAGCCGGCGACGGCACGGTCGTCAACGCCCTGCGCGGGATGGTCGAGTTCGTCGCGACACTCGCGACCACGCACCGCCCCGACGTCATCGTGGCGTGCTGGGACGAGGACTGGCGACCGCAGTGGCGGGTCGACCTGATCGGGACGTACAAGACGCAACGAGCAGCAGGTGACGGATCGGAGATCGACACGACCGAAGGCCTGCTGGGCCCCCAGGTCCCGCTGATCGCCGAGGTGTTGGGCCTGCTGGGCATCCCGGTCGTCGGGGCAGCCGGATTCGAGGCCGACGACGTGATCGGCACG
>DATMSF010000240.1:0-4291 GCA_035565535.1 Aeromicrobium sp. | reverse complement strand
CCGGTGTCGTCGTGGTGCTCGGCATCCGGATCTTCGCGAACGCTGCAGCGATCCGACGGAGGATCTTCCGTGCGTGAGAAGCCTCGCCTGCTGACCGTCGTCGTGGCGGTGCTCGTCGGCGCACTGGCGTTCGCGCTGATCCAGCAGGTGCGCAACAGGGACAGCGATGACTTCAGCAACGTGCGCAGCGATCAGCTGGTCGAGCTGTTGCGCTCGCTGGACGCGGCGAACCAGCGGCTGGACCAGCAGATCGCCGACCTGACGGCCACGCGCGAGGAGCTGCTCAACAGCACCAAGCGGACTAAGGCGGCGACCGATGCGGCCCAGGCGCAGGCCGATGCGTTCGCGATCCTGGCCGGCACCGCCGGTGCAACCGGTCCGGGCGTCAGGATCGAGGTCAACGATCCGGGCGCGACGGTCGATGCGGGTGCCTTGCTGGACGCCGTCGAGGAGCTGCGGAACGCCGGGGCCGAGGTCATCGTCATCAACGGATCGGTTCGAGTGGTGGGCCGGACCTACATCGTCGACGACGCCGACGGGATCCGCATCGACGGGCGCGTCGTGCAGGCGCCGTACATCATCGAGGCGATCGGTGATCCGGACAATCTGGTCGAGGGCAGCCGGTTTCCCGGCGGGCTCGTCGACACGCTGCGCAGCCGCGGGGCGACGGTGTCGCTGACGCGCTCGGACAGCATCACGATCACCGCACTCGCCGACGTCAAGACGCCCGAGTACGCTCGTGCCGACCCGTGAGTGCGTCGTGGCTCGCGGCACCCGGATCAGCCCGACCATCGAGGAGAAGACGTGATTCCTGAGGACCTGCACTACAGCGAGGAGCACGAGTGGGTGCGCCTGGACGACGACGTCGCCATCATCGGGATCAGCGACTTCGCGCAGGACCAGCTCGGCGACATCGTGTACGTCCAGCTGCCGGACGTGGGCGAGTCGGTCTCGGCCGGTTCGGTCATCGGTGAGCTGGAGTCGACCAAGTCGGTCAGCGACGTGTTCTCGCCGATCGATGGAGAGGTCGTGGCCCGCAACGACGCCCTGGACTCCAGCCCCGAGGTGATCAACTCCGATCCCTACGGCGAGGGCTGGTTGCTCAAGGTTCGAGTCGCCGGCGACGATCCGTTGGCCGGTCTGCTGTCCGCCGAGGAGTACTCGGCGCTGACGAGTGCCTGACCCGATGCCGTGCAACCGGCTGGATGCTAGGTTGAAGGTGAACCTCGGGTCGAGAGTCGACCGAACCCCATCGCACGCGGAGGAGTGAGCGCGCATGTCGTCGTCGGACGGTGTCGAGAACACCACGCACATCCCGGCGATCGACGCGGACACCGAGGAGCTCTCGGCGACCGACGTCACCGCTGTGGGAGCGCTGCCGTTGGGCAGCGCGATGCTGCTCGTCCAGCGCGGTCCCGATGCCGGAGCGCGGTTCCTGCTCGATCGTGACACCGTCACGGTCTGTCGACATCCCGACAGCGACATCTTTCTCGACGACATCAGCGTGTCGCGTCGGCACGCGACGTTCGACCGCAGTCCGCAGGGCTACGTCGTCACCGACCTGGGCAGCTTGAACGGCACGTACGTCAATCGTGACCGCATCGACGGCCCCATCACGTTGTCCGGTGGCGACGAGGTGCAGATCGGCAAGTACCGACTGATCTACTTCGCCGGGTCGGCGGCCGGGTCGACGGCATGACGCAGCCGGTCCCCGAGCTGTCTCGGCTGGGTATCGGCAAGGTTCTGGAGGAGCTGCGTCCGGAGTTTCCCGAGCTGACGATCAGCAAGATCCGGTACCTGGAGCGCGAAGGCCTCGTCGAGCCGCACCGCACCGCGTCGGGCTATCGCAAGTTCTCCTACGACGACGTCGAACGGTTGCGGTTCGTGCTGCGACAGCAGCGCGACAAGTTCTGGCCGCTCGATCACATCCGGCAGGTCCTGGACGACATGGATCGCGGGCGCGTCCCCGACATCGACAGCCCTGGCGTGCGGGTTCCGGTGCTGGATCTGGACCGTGACGGCTTGCCGACGGTCGACGCGTTCCGGGGACCGGGCAGCCAGGTGCGGTTGACCCGCGCCGACCTGCTGGAGACCTCCGGCATCGATTCGGATCTGTTGGACGCGATCGAGGAGCACGGTCTGATCGTGCGGCGCAGTGCGTCGGCGTTCTTCGACGGAGACGACCTGCACGTCGCGGTCCTGGTCGGTCAGTTCGCGGCCCTGGGGCTGCAGCCACGCCACCTCCGGGTGCTGTTGACGGCCGCCGAGCGCCAGGTCGCGCTGTTCGACCAGGTCGTGGCACCGCGGGACCGTGCGCTCGACCACGAGGCCGCTGAGAAGACGATCGCGTCCTTGGCGGCGCTGTCGGTGGCGTTGCAGACGGTCTTGCTGCGCCGGGGGCTGCGGGGACGGAGCTGAGCGGTCGTGCGTGAGCTCGAAGTCGTGGGGGTGCGGGTGGAGCGGCCGACGAATCAGCCGCTCGTGCTGTTGCGCGAGGTCGAGGGACGGCGCTATCTGCCGATCTGGATCGGTGCGGTCGAGGCCTCGGCTGTTGCGGTCGCCCAGCAGGGTGAACGATCGGAGCGCCCGGCGACCCATGAGCTGCTGCGGCAGGTGATCGAGGCGTTGGGTGATGAGCTGGTCGAGGTGCGCATCGTGGACGTCATCGACGGTGTGTTCTTCGCGTTGTTGCAGTTCGCGTCCGGGGCCAGCGTCGACGCCCGACCGTCGGACTCGATTGCGCTGGCCTTGCGCAGCGGCACCCGGATCGTGTGCGCCGAGGACGTCCTGGAGTCCGCCGGCATCGAGGCCACGGGCCTGGAGGGTGAGCCCGACGAGGACGAGGAGATCGCGAAGTTCCGCGAGTTCCTCGACCACGTCGACCCCGAAGATTTTCAATGACCGCGAGCGCGCTTTGCGCGCGAGACGGTCATTGATGCTAGGGCGAGGAACGAGCCCCGGGAGCGCCTGCGCGGCGTAGCCGCCGATCGCGAAGCCTGGTGAGGTGGCAGGCTCGGCCGGGTGGCGCGAGCGCGCTCAGCGCGCGAGACGGTCATGGATGCTAGGGCGAGGGACGAGCCCCGGGAGCGCCTGCGCGGCGCAGCCGCCGATCGCGAAGCGTCCCGCCATCGCTCGCAGACCTCGCTGTGGCAGCAAGACACGCCGGGCGCGGTCGTTGACCGTCCAAAGTCTCACCCTTAGGTTGAGGGTAACTACTGATGCCACGGTTGTAGTTTCGTAGCGGTAGTCTTCCCCATATACCGTCCTGGAAGGCCAGTGATGAACACCGAGTCCCACGAGCCGTCGGTCGACACGACCGAGGCGATCGCCGAAGCCGGCGACCAAGGTCTGCTGTTCAACGATGACGTGTCACCACTGCCGCAGGACGCGGGTTTCCGCGGCCCGACAGCGTGCGCGGCAGCAGGTATCACCTATCGGCAGCTCGACTACTGGGCGCGCACTCAGCTCGTCGAACCCACGGTGCGCTCGGCGACCGGCTCGGGCACCCAGCGCTTGTACTCGTTCAAGGACATCCTGCTGCTCAAGATCATCAAGCGACTGCTCGATGCGGGTGTCTCGCTGCAGCAGATCCGCGTGGCGATCGACCACCTGCGTGAACGTGGCACCGACGACCTGACCCAGGTGACGTTGATGAGCGATGGCGCCTCGGTCTACGAGTGCCGTTCGGCCGATGAGGTCATCGACCTGCTCCAGGGCGGCCAAGGCGTGTTCGGTATCGCTGTCGGCGGTGTCTGGAAGGAGATCGAGGGCACGCTGCACGAGCTGCCCAGCGAGAAGGCCGAAGCGGTCGACGTCGTCGACGAGAACGACGAGCTCGCTGCGCGCCGTCGTGCGCGCATGTCGTCCTGACGCGCTCGCGCAGGCTTGCTATCCTGATCGCGCTGTCGACAGCGCGTGGGAGAGATCGTGTCCCGAACGCGGCGCCGAAGGGGCAATTCCTCCCCGGAACCTCTCAGGCACCAAGGACCACGCGACCGAGGCGATTCTGAAGCGGTGAGCGACAGAAGGGGAGGCGTCCGATGACCGCCTCACCCTCTGGGAGCCTGCGTGACCACCTCCAAGACGCCTTTCGCCGACCGCCACATCGGGCCGTCGGTCGCTGACCGCGCGGCGATGCTGCAGAAGGTGGGCTACGACTCGCTCGATGCGTTGATGCGAGCGGCGGTGCCCGAGGGGATCCGCAGTGCCGAGGAGCTGTCGCTGCCACAGGCGCGCACCGAGTCCGACGTGCTGGCCGATCTGCGTGCGCTGGCCGATCGCAATCACCCGG
>DATMSF010000239.1:0-3033 GCA_035565535.1 Aeromicrobium sp. | reverse complement strand
TCGATGCCGGCGTCGCCCGCGTCGTCTTCGCCCAGATCGATCCCAATCGCGAGGCAGCCGGCGGAGCCGCTGCGCTGCGGTCGGCGGGGATCGAGGTCGAGTCCGGTCTGCTCGCCGACGAGGCAGCCGACCTGAACGAGGAATGGACATTCGCGATGACGGCGGGCCGGCCGTTCGTGACGTGGAAGTACGCCGCGACGATGGACGGCTTGAGCGCTGCTCCGGATGGATCGAGCAAGTGGATCACCAGCGAGGAAGCGCGGCAGGACGTCCAACGGTTCCGGGCCGCCGTGGACGCGATCGTCGCCGGCACCGGAGCCGTGCTCGCCGACGACCCGCGGTTGACGGTGCGCGACGCCGAGGGGCTGCCGCTGCCGTACGAGCAGCAGGCGCTGCGCGTCGTGGTGGGCGAGACCACGATCCCGAACTACTATCGCGTCTTCGACCGGGTGGCACCGACACTGTTGATCCATTCGCGCGACCCCGAGCATGTGCTGGCCAAGCTGGTCGAGCACGACATCCGTCACGTCTGGCTCGAGGGCGGCCCACGCCTGGCCGGAGGGTTCTGGAAGGCCGGTCTGATCGACCGCGTGATCGGGTACATCGCCCCCGCGATGCTCGGTTCGGGACGCGCCGCACTGGAGGGCGAGGCCACGACGCTGGCCGACATGCGTCCGATCCAGATCCATGACCTGACCCGCATCGGTCCCGACATCCGGATCATCGGGACGCCAGGACGCATGCAGCGAGAGGACTTCGACTGATGTTCACCGGACTGGTGGAGGAGAAGGGCGTCGTCACGGCGCTGGAGCCGATGGGTGACTCGGTACGTCTGTCGGTGCGGGGCGCGGTCGTCACGACCGATGCCGGTCATGGCGACTCGATCGCGGTGAACGGTTGCTGCCTGACGGTCACGGCGATCGATGACGACACGTTCTCCGCTGACGTGATGGCCGAGTCGTTGGCCAAGACCTCGCTGGGCGATCTGGCCGTCGGCGACGAGGTCAACCTGGAGCGTGCGGTGGCAGCCGGCCAGAGGCTCGGCGGGCACATCGTGCAGGGGCACGTCGACGGCACCGGCCGACTGATCGACCGCGAGCACACGCCGCACTGGGACGTGCTGAGATTTCGGCTTCCCCGCGACTTGGCTCGCTACCTGGTGCCGAAGGGGTCCGTCACGGTCGACGGCACGTCGCTGACGGTCGTGGACGTGGTCGACGACGACACCGCGATCGGTGGCGCCTGGTTCTCGGTCTCGCTGATCCCCACCACGCTCGCCGACACGGTCCTGGGTGCTCGCTCGCCCGGGGACCGCGTCAACCTCGAGGTCGACATCCTCGCCAAGTACGTCGAAAGGCTCGTGAACCATGACTGACCCAGCAGCGCGCGACATCAGGCTCGACAGCATCGAGCGCGCCATCGCCGACATCCGGGACGGCAAGGCGATCGTGGTGGTCGACGACGAGAACCGGGAGAACGAAGGGGACATCATCTTCGCGGCCAGCAAGGCGACTCCGGAGCTGATGGCCTTCCTGGTGCGCTACTCCAGCGGGCTGATCTGCGCGCCGGCGGTGGGCGAGATCCTCGACCGGCTCGCGATCCCGCTGATGACACCGCACAACCGCGACAAGCTCCGTACGGCGTACACGGTCTCGATCGACGCTCGCGACGGCGTGACGACCGGTATCTCGGCCAGTGACCGGGCGCGCACCTGCCGCGTGCTGGCGGACTCGGCGACCGAACCCTTCGAGATCACCCAACCGGGCCACATCGTGCCGCTGCGGGCCAAGCCGGGAGGGGTGCTGGAGCGACCGGGCCACACCGAGGCAGCGGTCGACTTCGCCCGACTGGCCGGCCTGACCCCGGTCGGGGTCATCGGTGAGGTGTTGCACGACGACGGCACGTTGCGGCGGTTGCCGGCGTTGCGCGAGTTCGCCGACAAGCACGGCCTGGCCCTGGTCTCGATCGAGGACCTGCAGGTCTACCTGCGGCTGCACGAGAGCCAGGTCGACCGCTTGGCCGAGACACGACTGCCGACCGAGTTCGGTGAGTTCACCGCCTACGGCTACCGCGACCGCATCGACGGCTCGGAGCACGTCGCCCTGGTCCACGGAGATCCGGGCACCGAGGACGTGCTGGTCCGGTTGCACTCGGAGTGCCTGACCGGCGACGTCCTGGGGTCGCGGCGCTGCGACTGCGGGCCGCAGCTCGAGGCAGCGATGGCGGCCGTGACGGAGGCGGGCGCGGGCATCGTGGTGTACCTGCGCGGGCACGAGGGTCGCGGCATCGGCCTTTTGCACAAGCTGCAGGCCTATCAGCTGCAGGACGAGGGCCAGGACACCGTCGATGCGAATCTGAGCCTGGGGTTCGGGGAGGACGAGCGCGACTACGCGGCGGGTGCGCAGATCCTGCGCGATCACGGCATCGTGTCGGTGCGGCTGATGACGAACAACCCGGACAAGAGCACGCAGCTGGAGCAGTACGGCGTCAAGGTCGCCGAACGTCTTCCCGTCGTGATCCGACCGACCGCCGACAACCTGCGCTACCTGCAGACGAAAGCTGAACGGATGGGGCACGAGCTGCCCGATCTGACCGACCTGAAGGCTGAGGACCTGGCATGAGTGGAGCAGGTGCACCCCGTCTGCAGATCGACGCAACCGGAGCGCGCGTGGTCGTCGTGGCGTCGACCTGGCACACCGTGGTGATGGACGGTCTGATCGCCGGCGCCGAACGGGCCCTCGTCGATGCGAACGTGACCGACGTCGAGCTGGTGCGTGCGCCGGGATCGTTCGAGCTGCCGATCATCGCCCAGGCGTACGCCAAGGCCGGCTGCGACGCCGTCATCGCGTTGGGCGTCATCATCCGCGGTGGGACGCCGCACTTCGAGTACGTCTCGGCTGCGGCCACCGACGGGCTGACGCGTGTGGCGATCGACACCGGAGTTCCGGTCGGATTCGGTTTGCTGACGTGCGACACCGAGCAGCAGGCGCTCGATCGTGCGGGCCTGCCGGGATCGACCGAGGACAAGGGGCG
>DATMSF010000238.1:0-3411 GCA_035565535.1 Aeromicrobium sp. | reverse complement strand
TGCGTCGCCTCGGTCGCTCGTGCCTCGCTCCCTCACGTTCGTCGCTGGCGCTCCTCACTGGCGACCAGGTGGGGGTGCACGTTCGTCGCTGGCGCTCCTCACTGGCGACCGGTGGGCGGGGCGTTCGTCGCTGACGCTCCTCACTGGCGACCGGCGGGTCGGCGTTCGTTGCCGGCGCGCATGGATCACGGGCGACGACGGGTTAGGCTCGCTTGCGTGATGACGCTCCTGCCGTTGGTCGACGGCGCCGGCGTCCCCGATTCGGGGCTCGCGGGGGCGATGGTCGAACTGATGGACGCGCTGGGGTTGCTGGGCGCCGGTATCGCGGTGGGCCTGGACAATCTGTTCCCACCGATCCCCAGCGAGCTGGTCCTTCCCCTGGCGGGCTTCGCGGCGAGTCAAGGCACGTTCTCGCTGGCGGGGGCGTTGATCGCGACGACGCTCGGGTCGGTCGTCGGGGCGTCCATCCTGTACGGGATCGGGGCGGTGTTCGGGCGCGAGCGAAGCGTGGCGATCTTCGCCGCCGTCCCGTTGCTGAAGGTCAGCGACTTCGAGCGCACGGAGGCCTGGTTCGCCAAGCACGGCAACAAGGCGGTGTTCTTCGGACGCATGGTGCCGATCTTCCGCAGCCTGATCTCGCTGCCAGCTGGGGTCGAGCGGATGCGCTGGTCACTGTTCCTGGCATTGACGACGGCCGGCAGCTTGATCTGGAACGCGATCTTCGTCGTCGCCGGCTACCAGCTGGGCTCGAACTGGCACCGTGTCGAGCCGTATGCGGATGCGTTCCAGAAGCTGGTCATCGGCCTGGTCCTGCTGGTCGTGGTCGGTTTCGTGGTCGTGCGGGGTCGAGAGGCGTGGGTGCAGCGCCGGAGGTAACTGCACAAAGTGTGCAGGAAGTCGACGTAGAGTGGCGGTATGTCTGATGAGAACCGCGTCGTCGCCGAGGTCCACCCGCAGCTGCTGATCGGTGGTCAGTGGCGAGACGCCGAGGCCGGGGCGACGTTTCCGGTCGACGATCCGTCGACGGGCGCGGTGCTGGTCGAGGTGGCCGATGCGTCGGTCGCTGACGGCAAGGCGGCGCTGGATGCGGCCGTCACGGTCCAGGCCGAGTGGGCTGCCACGCCGCCGCGCGATCGCGGAGAGATCTTGCGCCGAGCGTTCGAGGCGGTCAACGATCACGCCGACGACCTGGCCTTGCTGATGACGCTGGAGATGGGCAAGCCGTTGGCCGAGGCCAAGGCGGAGATCGCCTACGGAGCTGAGTTCTTCCGCTGGTTCGCCGAGGAAGCCGTGCGGATCTGCGGCCGCTACTCGACGGCTCCGAACGGCGCCACACGCCTGTTGACGCTCAAGCAACCCGTCGGACCGTGCTTGATGATCACGCCGTGGAACTTCCCGCTCGCGATGGGGACGCGCAAGATCGGCCCCGCCGTCGCAGCCGGCTGCACGATGGTTGTCAAGCCGGCCGGTCAGACGCCGTTGTCGATGCTGCGCCTGGCCGATCTGTTGACCGAGGCGGGTTTGCCCGACGGCGTGGTGAACGTCGTCACGACGTCGCGCACCGGCGAGGTGATGGAACCGCTCATCCGCGATCCGCGCCTGCGCAAGCTGACGTTCACCGGGTCCACCGAGGTCGGCCGCAAGCTCGTCGAGCAGAGCGCGGAGGGTCTGCTGCGGGTGTCGATGGAGCTGGGGGGCAACGCCCCGTTCCTGGTGTTCGAGGACGCCGATCTCGACCGGGCGGTCGACGGCGCCATGCTGGCCAAGATGCGCAACGTCGGCGAGGCCTGCACCGCCGCCAACCGGTTCATCGTGCACGAGTCGATCGCCGACGAGTTCAGCCGCCGCCTCGCCGCTCGCATGTCGGCGCTGACGATCGGACGCGGCACCGACCCCGGTGTCGACGTCGGTCCGCTGATCGACCGCACGCAGCGCGACAAGGTCGCAGCCCTGGTCCACGACGCGGTTGCCAAGGGGGCCGAGGTGCTGTGCGGCGGTGAGACTCCGGACAACGACACCTTCTATCCGCCGACGGTCCTGGCGGGCGTCTCGGCCGACGCCGAGCTGGCGACCGAGGAGATCTTCGGACCGGTCGCACCGATCTTCACGTTCGCCGAGGAGGAGGACGCCCTGCAGATGGCCAACGACACCGAGTACGGCCTGGTCGCGTACGCGTTCACGCAGGACGCGGGCCGCATGATCCGCGTGTACGAGGGACTGGAGACGGGCATGGTCGGCATCAACCAGGGCATCGTGTCCAACCCCGCTGCACCGTTCGGTGGTGTCAAGGCCTCAGGCTTCGGCCGCGAGGGCGGCGCCGAGGGCATCGAGGAGTACCTGGAGACCAAGTACGTCGGCATCGCACCCTAGGGCTCCCGTCACACGCACACGTCGGCGCGGCGGGCATCGCCGCTCAGGGGTTCCCTGGTGAACTGCTCGACGTACAGCCGGGCGTACAGACCGCCGAGCTCCATCAGCTCGTCGTGAGTCCCGGACTCGACGATGCGCCCGTCCTCCATGCCGAAGATCACGTCGGCGTTGTGGATCGTGGACAGCCGGTGGGCGATCGCGATGGTCGTACGGCCGGACCGGGCGCGCTCGAGTGCCTGCTGGACCAGGCGCTCGGTCTCGTTGTCGAGTGCGGACGTCGCCTCGTCGAGGATCAGGATGCGCGGGTCCTTCAACAGCACCCGGGCGATCGCCAGTCGCTGCTTCTCGCCACCGCTGAGCCGGTAGCCACGTTCGCCCGTGATGGTCTCGTAGCCGTCGGTGAACGACAGGATCCGCTCGTGGATGTTGGCGTCGCGCGCGGCGCGTTCGATCTCGGCAGCCGTCGCGCCGGGGCGGGCATAGGCGATGTTGTCGCGAATCGTGCCGTGGAACAGGTAGGGCTCCTGGGTCACCATCCCGACCGAGTCGGCCAGCGACGAGAGCGTCAGATCGCGGACGTCGTGGCCGTCGATCAGCAGCGCACCCTCCGACACGTCGTAGAACCGCGGCACCAGGTAGGTGGCCGTGGTCTTGCCCGCTCCCGAGGGCCCGACGATCGCGGCGAGCTGGCCCGGTCGCACCGTCATCGTGAGGTGCCGTAGTGCCCACGGCTCGACGTCGGCGTCCTGCTCCATGCGCACCCCGGAGTCGCCGAACCGGTCGCGATGGACCGATCCGCTGAGTCGACGCGGCTCGGGGTACCGGAAGGACACGTCGCGGAACTCCACCGAGCCGACCGGATGGTGCAGCGGCACGGCCGAGGGGCTCTCGGTGATCGCCGGCTCCAGGTCGAGGTACTCGAAGATCCTGCGGAACAACGCCAGCGACGTCTGCACGTCCAGGGTCACTCGCATCAGCTGCATCAGTGGCATCTGCAGGCGAGCTTGCAAGGTCGTGAAGGCGACCAGCGTCCCCGCGGTC
>DATMSF010000237.1:0-10733 GCA_035565535.1 Aeromicrobium sp. | reverse complement strand
TCACCGGTCTTTTCGGCGGCAAGTAGACACGATCTGGCCCTGGCCCGGGCCGTGACTTGTGCGCACTGCACGGCGCCCTGGCGGGTGACTGGAGCGTCATGACAGGATCGGCGAGGTGAACACCCTGTCCGGGCGAGACGGGAACGGCACCGCGTCCGCGTCGCTGCCCGCTCCGTCCCTGCACTGCTGAGCGTGCCCAGCGCCGGCCGTTCGTGGTGGACCGTTCGGCCTCGATCGACCAGACTTCCCTCAGCAGGACCTACCCAGAAAGTGGAGACATGACAAAGAAGCAGACGATCCTGGGCCGCATCGCCCAGCTCACCAAGGCGAACATCAACTCGTTGCTCGACCGCGCCGAGGACCCCGAGAAGATGCTCGACCAGCTGGTGCGTGACTACACCAACTCGATCGCCGAGGCCGAGGAAGCCGTCGCCCAGACGATCGGCAACCTGCGGATGGCCGAGGCCGATCACGCCGAGGACGTCAAGGCTGCTCAGGAATGGGGCGCCAAGGCGCTCGCTGCATCGCAGAAGGCCGACGGCCTGCGGGCATCGGGTAACGCCGCGGAGGCCGACCGCTGGGACAGCCTGGCGAAGGTCGCGCTCGGCAAGCAGATCGGCTACGAGAACGAGGCCAAGTCCGCGGCCCCCCAGATCGCCTCGCAGAACGAGGTCGTCGAGAAGCTCAAGACCGGGCTGGTCCAGATGAAGTCCAAGCTCAGCGAGCTCCAGAGCAAGCGCGACCAGCTGGTCGCTCGTCAGAAGACCGCTGAGGCCCAGGCCCAGGTCCAGGACGCCGTCAAGTCGATCGACGTGCTCGACCCCACCAGCGAGCTGTCGCGCTTCGAGGACAAGGTCCGTCGCGTCGAGGCCCAGGTCGCCGGTCAGGCCGAGCTCAACGCGTCGAGCCTCGACGCCCAGTTCGAGGAGCTGGACGTCGACAGCGACGCACTCGAGATCGAGGCCCGTCTGGCCGAGCTCAAGGGCGGCGCGGCGCCGGCCATCGAGCAGTCCACTGCTGAAGCCCCCGCCGAGTAACGTGGCGCGTCTCCACACGGTGCACACCTATCCGGCCGATGTGGAGTCGGTGTTCGACCTGGTCCGAGACCCTGCGTTCCGCACCGCATCGTGTGCGGCGCAGGGCTCGACCGAGCACGACGTGTCGGTCCGGCCCGATGGCGAGGCCGTCACCGTCACGATCACCCGACTCCAGACCGCACCCGTCCCCGACTTCGTCAAGGTCATCGTGGGCGAGCAGGCCAAGGTGACTCAGACCGAGCGATGGGCGGCACCGGACGCCGACGGCACTCGCACGGCACAGGTCGACGTCGTGATCCACGGTCAGCCGGCCGGGATGAAGGGCACCGCGACGTTGCGCAGGCTGTCCAACGGTGACACCGAGTTCGCGGTGGCAGGAGAGGTCAAGGTGGCGGTGCCGTTCCTGGGTCGGCGCTTCGAACCACCCATCGTGGCCGCCATCGTGGACTCGGTCGAGCAGGACGTGGCACTGGGCACGGCCCGTCTCTGATGCCCAGCCTCTGATGCCCAGGCTCTGACGCCCCGACTCCGGCATCCCTGTGCGGGTCAGCGGAGGCTGACGACCTCGACGACGGCAGCGATCTCCGACGGCGCGAACCACGCGAGGTCGCCGCTGTCGTCGATGTGGGTGTGCAGCGCCTCGACGTCGGTCAGCGTCACGGGCCCGTCGGGGTCGTCGACCTCGGCCACCGCGACCGCCGCCCCGTCGTCGGCCGCCGACTCCAGCGCGGCCAGCTCGTCTTCTTCCTCGGTCGAGGCCGCCACATAGCCCTCGACCCGGATCGCGGCGCCTTCGGCGAGTGTCGTCAGGTCGTCCAGCGACACCGGCAGGTAAATCCGCACGTCATGCCCCGTTCTTGGTCGGACGCTGGCGTCCGCGGGGTGCGCGCCGACGCGAGTCGCGCACCGAGTCGACCAGCTCGGCCAGCGCATCCTCGATGCACTGGGCCAGGACGTCGACATCGGGGACCGCGTCGCGATCGGCGACGATGCCGAAGAACATGCGGCCACGGTACGAGGTCACGCCGATCGAGATCGCTCGGTGCCCGCTCAGCGGCACGCACGGGTACACCTCGGCCACGGCCTCACCGGCCATGTAGACCGGTTCTTGGGGGCCCGGGACGTTGGTGATCACGATCTGGTGCCCGCGGTGCGCTTCGGCGTCGGCCACCCGGGCGCCGACGGCGTGGAACGTCGAGGTGGCGAATCCGGGTAGATCGGCCAGTCGGTTGGCCGCGACGGCAGAACCGGTCTCCCGGTGGTCCTTCAAGGCGTACGAGACCTGGTGCAGCCGCACGACGGGATTCGTCTCCCCGACGGGCAACGACACCAGGTGGCCGCGCACCGTCGAGCCCAGCGACGTCGGCAGACCGTCCGAGGACGCCACCGACATCGGCACCATCGCCCGGAAGCTGGTCTTGGCCGACACCGGTTCGGCACGCGTCAACATCCAGCCACGAAGACCGCCGGCGATGCACGCGAGGATCACGTCGTTGACGGTGCCGCCGTGCGTCTCGCGGATCGCACGGAACGGCTCGAAGTCGGCTGCCAACGTCGCGAATCTGCGATGTCGTGACAGCTCGGTGGCGAGCACCGACCGCGGCGGCGGGGCATCGTCGCCGAACAACGGCAGATGACGGATCAACCGACCCACGCGGTTCTCCACCACCTGCAACGCCTGCCCCGGATGCCTCAGGTTGTGATCGATGGTCGAGGCGACCAGGCCGGCCGGCGACGGAGTCGATCGCGGTTCCCACGGCTCGTGCGGGATGTCGCGGTCGCGAGCGGTCTCCTCCAACAGCACTTGTGCGAGGTCGACCGTGTGCGATCCGTCGACCAACGCCTGGTGGGCCTTGAACAGCAGTGCCAGCCGACCGCCGTCCAGGCCTTCGATCAGGTACAGCTCCCAGAGCGCACGATCCAGGTCCAAGCGTCGGGCGATCAGTCGGCCGACCAGCTCGTGCAGGGCGTCGAGTGTTCCCGGACGCGGCAGTGCCGATCGCCGGATGTGCAAGGAGATGTCGAAGTGCTCGTCATCGACCCACACCGGCGTGCCGAGTCCACCCGGCACCTGCTTGGGCACCTGGCGGTACCGCGGCACGATGTCGATACGTTCGTTGATGACGTGCACGAGCCGGTCGTAGTCCAGGTCGGCATCCGGCTCCAGGATCGCCAACGAGGCGACCTGACGCGGCATGGTGGGGCTGTCCTGCTGCAGGAACATCGCGTCCAATGGGCTCAGCCGCTGCATCCGGGGGTTCCACCTTTCGCCGTTCTGCGGTCGAACGTACCACCAGGTCAGGTGGCGTGAACGCGTTCGGCGGCCAGTGTGGAGACGAACGCCTCGACGCGCGCCACGTACGGCGACGACGGCGCCGCCTCACGCGGCGACCGGCCCGCCAGCACGGCGGCGTCCCACGCCTGCTGGTCCCACGGCAAGTGCACCTCCGGGGCGATGCCGCACAACCGGTGGACCGTCGCGTCGACGTCGCGCCGGTTCCACCCCAGCGTCGGCCGTGCGTGGTTGAGCAACACGTGTGGGACACGACCGGGAACGGCCTGCCCGAGATCGTGGACCGCACGGACCAGCCGCGCCAGTCCGAGCGGGTCGGACCGACCGACCAGGACGATCTCGTCGGCTCGCACCAGCGTCGCGACCGTCACCTCGCCGCGGCCACGCTGCTCCGCGTCCAGGCTGAATCCGCAGTCGACCACGACCACCTCGGCGTCTGCGGTCAACGCGGACAGCACCGCTTCGTAGGCCGCGGGACGCACCTGGTCGGCCATGTCGGCCCGCGGGAGCCCGGTCAGCAGCCGTAGATGCGGACCGACCGTGACGGCGTGATCGACGATCTGTGACCCGTGACCGGCGTTCGCGGCACGCGACGCCGCAACCAAGCCGGAGACGTCGTCGAGCAGACCGACCGCCTGAGCGAGCGCACCACCTTCGACGTCGGCGTCGACCAGGATCGTCTCGACCGCACGCGCCGCCCAGGCCGACGCCAGCGACAACGCGACACTGCTGCGACCCGGAGCACCCGTCGGGCCCCACACCGCGATGATCCGGCCGTGGGCCGCCGGTGCCACCTCGGCCACCGCCGGAGCCACGAACGATCGGCGGCGCAACTCCTCGATCGTCGTCGCCTCGCCCAGGTCCAGACGTCGGGCCGCATCGGCGTCGCCTTCACGCATCACGACCAACCCCAGACCGCTGCGTCGCAGCCGGTCGGCGACATCCAGATCGAGCCCGGGCAAACTCGGTGACAGCACGATCACGTCGGCGGACTCCGAGTCGACCGTCGCCAGCACGTCGGCGACATCGACGCACCGTCGGACCAGCCGCAGGTCCGCTCGCGCCTCCACCGTGGCGATCGCCTCGCTCTCCCAGCCGGCGCCACCGGCGGCGATCACGATCCGCGTCGCACTCACGGGAGACGCACCAGGGTGACGTGCCCGGAGGCCACGGCACTGACCACCTCACCCACCACCTGGTCGGTCGGCACCCGTAGCAGCACGTCGCGGGCGCTCCCGCTGTCGAGCGCGTCGTCACCGCCGCCCGCACCGAGCACGACGACGTCGGTGAGCACACGGGTCGCGGCACCGCCGTCAGGGTCGTCCGGTCCCGGCCCCACCCAGACGTCGACACGATCGCCTCGCCGCAGGTCGGTGGGGGCCGAGCCCGCTGCGACGTGAACCGGCAGCTGCCGACTGCCCGCATCATCGCGCGACGTCAGGTCGTCGCGGGCGACGAGCGTCCCGGCGGTCGCATCGGCGGACCACTGCAGGTCGTCCAGCACCGCGGGTAGCTCGTCGGCCACGGCCAGGTGTTGCGCGCCGGTCGCGCCCGAGAGCTGCACGTCGACCGCGACGAGGTCGTCGGTCGAGACGGTGTCGCCGGCCCGCACGTCGTGGGCCAGCGCCCAGTACCGGGCGGTGTCATCGGCGGCGGCCACGACCCGTGCCCCCAGGACCGTCGCGGCCAGGACCAGCAGCACTCCGATCACCAGGCGCGGATCTGCCCACGGACGCAGTCGTAGTCTCTCGCCGGTCGCGGACGACCCGTCACGGCCGCTCCGCCCGGCCCCCCGCCGAGTTCTCATCAGCCTCATTCCTACCGCTCCGGCAGCGTCGCGTCCACCCCTGCGGGGGTGGGTGTGGACAACTGCGCCGGCGCCTGCGTCGGTCTGCCATCCTGGGAGACATGGCAGCCAGTCCTCGTTTCCTCACGGTCAACGACGTGGCCGACGTGCTGAACGTGTCGGTCCGCCAGGTCCGTGCCCTGCTGTCGTCGGGCGAGCTGCGCGGCATCCAGGTCGGCGGCCGAGGAATCTGGCGCGTCGAGGACAGCGCGCTCGAGCAGTACATCGCCAACCAGTACCACCGCAACGAACAGCGATTGCGCGACCAGGCCTCAACCGCCCGGGGCGACGACCGCGAGCGCGTCGAGCACGACGACCCGTCGTCGACCTGACGCCACCGCCACCCGAACGAAGTCCCGTCCGATCGCGTCGACGCGTCCCGTCACGACGGTTCCGCTGTCGGTCACGACCCGGACCGTCTCACCCGCGTCGCGGAGCCGACGCAGGGCCGACCCCCAACCCAGCGACGTGCGCACCGACGGAGGCTGATCGTCGCGTCGTTGGGAGCTGACGATCTCCGTGACGGCAGCCGTGGCGATCAGCCGGTCGCCCCCACTGCCGCGCAGGCGCAACAGGTCGTCGTGGATGCCGGCCAGCTCGCCGGTCACGTGTCCGACGCCTCGCACGTCCAGCACCACGACGCCACCGAGCAGCGATCGCCACCCGGTATCGGCCCACAGCTCGTCCGACAGCTCTGAGGCGAGCGTCTCGACCTCGACCTTGGCGGCGTGATCGGCTGCCCCCTCGAGGTCCGCGAACAAGCGGTCCCAGCGCATGGTCAGCACGGTACATCCACAGCCTGCGAGAGCCGCCATTTGACAGCAACGACGAGCCGGAAGATGATCGATCTGTCGTCAAACGTCGTCAAACGTTATTCATCGTCACGATCGGGGGATCTTGCCATGGCTCGTCAACACCGACTCTCCACGCAAGGAGGTCTCATCACCGGGCTCGCCGTGGTCGGCGCCGGCCTCACGTGGCCCACCGTCCTGCCGTCGGTCGAGGCCGCGCAGGGCGACGACTTCCCCCACACGATCGAGGCGCTGGCCACGCTCCTGCTGGCCGCGTTGAGTGCCTGGATCCTGCTGATCGTCGCAGCCGAGCTCGTGGCCGTCCGACTGCCCGGAGTTCCGCGCGCCGTGCGCGCCGCGTTGTTCACCGGCACAGCACTCGCCCTCACGATCCCGGCAGCCCACGCCGACAGTACGCATGACGTCAGCGGTCTGCCGCTGCCCGACCGACCGATCATCGGGGCACCCCCGACCCCGCTGGGCGACCCTACGGTGACGGTGCGGTCGGGCGACACCTTGTGGGGCCTGGCCGCGGCGGCACTTCCCGACGACGCCTCCACCGCACGCATCGCCGAGGCGACCCGCGCCTGGCACCGACTCAACCACGAGGTGATCGGTCCCGACCCCGATCTGATCCTGCCCGGTCAGGTGTTGAAGGCGGTCCGGTGATGAGATCTGCGACCGCGCTGTCCGCCTCGCCGCTGGATTTCGCCTCCGCGCGCGGGGACGGCGTCCTGGCCCTGCAGTCACCACTTCCGTTTCCCGGAGTCGCGCCGGTCCTGCCCGTGCCCGTCGAACGAGGAGACAGCGGACCTCTGCGTCAGCGCTGCGCCAGGTTCATGCAGGCCCTCGTCGAGGTGCTCTCGGGCGAGCGACCGTGCCGCCAGATGCAGACCTGGCTGTCGCCGGCCGTGTACGACCGACTCACCCGTCGCCTGGTGTCGGGAAGCGGCCCGTTACCACGGTCGAAGGAACGCCCCAAGGCTCGTCTGGTCTCGGTCCATGTCTCGATGCTCGACAGCGACATCGCCGAGATCGCCGCGCGCATGGTGCACCGCGGCAGGTCGCGCGCGATCGCTGTCCGGCTCGAACCGTTCACCACCCATCGCGGCGACCGGATGTGGCGGTGCACCGCCCTGGAGTGGGCCTGAGGACCACCCTCGACCGCCGACCGACGATCGCCTGGTGATCAGCGGTTGTTCTTGCGCGACTTGCGCTGCTGCTTGGCCTTCTGCCGGGCCTTGTTCTTGGCATTGGCCTGACGCCGCGCTTCGGCCTCCGCGGCCTGGTCCGACGACCCGAGGTCGCTCGACGAGCCGGTCCGCACCTCGACGTCACCGCCCTCCGACGGAGCCGAGTACGACAGGTTCTGCGGCTTCTTCTGGTCGTCGACGCCCTTGAGGTTCAGCTGGGGCGGCAGGTTGTCCGCCGACGGCGTGGTCGGTTCGGGCTCGGCGATCTGAACGTCGAGGTTGAACAAGAAGCCCACCGACTCCTCGGCGATGCCTTCCATCATGGCCTGGAACAGGTCATAGCCCTCGCGCTGGTACTCCACGAGCGGGTCGCGCTGGCTGTAGGCGCGCAGCCCGATGCCCTCACGCAGGTAGTCCATCTCGTACAGGTGCTCACGCCACTTGCGGTCGAGCACGCTGAGCACGACCTTGCGCTCCAGCTCTCGCATGATCGGCGAGGTCAGCTCGGCCTCACGCTTCTCGTACGCGGCAAGCGCGTCCTGGGTGATGGTCTCGGTGAGCGTCTTGGCGTCGAGCGCCTCACGCCGTCCGGCTGCGGCGTCGACGTCCTCGATCGTGACGCCGATCGGGTAGAGCGTCCCCAACGCGGTCCACAGCTGTTCGAGGTCCCACTCCTCGGGGAAGCCCTGCGTGGCTCCCTCGACGTAGGCACTGACGACCTCGCCGATCATGTCGCGCACCCAGGCGTTGAGGTCGTGGCCCTCGAGCACGTCACGGCGCTCGCGGTAGATGACCTCGCGCTGCCGGCTCATCACGTCGTCGTACTTGAGGATGTTCTTGCGCGTCTCGAAGTTCTGCGACTCGACCTGCGCCTGGGCCGACGCGATCGCGTTGGTGACCCGCTTGTGCTCGATGGGCACGTCGTCGGGAATGTTCATCGACTGCAGGATCCAGTTGACCCAGTCGGCCTTGAACAGGCGCATCAGATCGTCCTGCAGCGACAGGTAGAACCGCGACTCGCCCGGATCGCCCTGGCGGCCGGAACGACCGCGCAGCTGGTTGTCGATGCGTCGCGACTCGTGGCGTTCGGTTCCGATCACGGCCAGACCGCCGAGCGCGACGACCTCATCGTGCTCGGCTGCGACCTGACGCTCCATCTGCGCCACGGTGTCCGCCCAAGCGGCCTGCCACTCATCGGCGTCTTCCAACGGGTCCAACCCACGCTTGCGCAGCTCGGTGTCGGCCAGGAACTCCGCGCTGCCGCCGAGCATGATGTCGGTGCCTCGACCGGCCATGTTGGTCGCGACGGTCACGGCACCCTTATGACCGGCCATCGCGACGATCGCGGCTTCACGTTCGTGCTGCTTGGCGTTGAGGACCTCGTGCGGGATGCGCCGCTTGCGCAGCTCCTGGCTGAGGTACTCGCTCTTCTCGACGCTCGTGGTGCCGACCAGGACGGGTTGACCCTTGGCGTGCCGCTCGGCGATGTCCTCGACGACGGCGTCGAACTTGGCCTGCTCGGTGCGGTAGACCAGATCGGGTTGGTCGATGCGAGCGATCGGGCGGTTCGTCGGGATCGGCACGACGCCCAGTCCGTAGATCTTGTCGAACTCCGACGCCTCGGTCAGAGCCGTACCAGTCATGCCGCTGAGCTTGTCGTAGAGGCGGAAGTAGTTCTGCAGCGTGATCGTGGCCAGGGTCTGGTACTCCTCGCGGATCCGCACACCTTCCTTGGCCTCGATGGCCTGGTGCAGGCCCTCGTTGTAGCGCCGCCCGTCCAGGATGCGACCCGTGTGCTCGTCGACGATCAGCACGGCGCCGTCGACGACGACGTACTCCTTGTCGCGCTTGAACAGCTCCTTGGCCTTGATGGCGTTGTTCAGGAAGCCGATGAGCGGGGTGTTGACCGAGTCGTACAGGTTCTCGATCCCCAGCTGGTCCTCGACGACGTCGATGCCGGCCTCGTTGACCGCGATCGTGCGCTTCTTCTCGTCGACCTCGTAGTGGACGTCCAGCTGCATGCCGCCGACGATGCGAGCGAACTCGCCGTACCACTTGACCTCGTCCTCGGTGGGACCGGAGATGATCAGGGGCGTGCGCGCCTCGTCGATCAGGATCGAGTCGACCTCGTCGACCACCGCGAAGTTGTGGCCCCGCTGCACGCAGTTGGCCAGGTCGTCGGCCATGTTGTCGCGCAGGTAGTCAAAGCCCAGCTCGTTGTTGGTGCCGTACGTGATGTCGGCGGCGTACGCTGCGCGACGCTCGGCCGACGGCATGCTCGGCAAGATGATGCCGACCGTCAGTCCCAGGAACTGGTGCACGCGGCCCATCCACTCGGCGTGGTACTTGGCCAGGTAGTCGTTGACCGTCACGACGTGGACGCCCTTGCCCGACAACGCGTTCAGGTAGACGGGCAGTGTCGAGACCAAGGTCTTGCCCTCACCGGTCTTCATCTCGGCGATGTTGCCCAAGTGCAGTGCCGCGCCGCCCATCAGCTGCACGTCGAAGTGGCGCTGGCCGAGCACGCGGCTCGCGGCCTCGCGGACCGTGGCGAACGCCTCGGGCATGATGTCGTCGAGGGTCTCGCCGGCCTCGATGCGCTCCTTGAACTCCGTGGTCATGGCGCGCAGCTCGTCGTCGCTGAGGGCACGGAAGTCGTCCTCGAGCGAGTTCACTTGGTCAACGATGGCCTGCAGCTGCTTGAGGATCTTGCCCTCGCCGGCGCGCAGGATCTTGTCGATGATTTTGGGCACGATCGCCAGTCTATGCCGTCCGGCCCAAGCTGCCGGTGGGCCGTCTAGGCTGAGGACGTGAAGTTGCATCCTGCTTGCCGGATCGGCCGCTGATGGCCGGCGGACTGGTCGCTCTTCTCGATGACGTCGCGGCTCTGGCGCGCTTGGCTGCGGCGTCGGTCGACGACGTGGCCGCCGCTGCCGGACGGGCGAGTGCGAAGGCGGCCGGTGTCGTCGTCGACGACACCGCCGTCACTCCGCGCTACGTCCAGGGGGTCCTCCCGGAGCGTGAGCTGTCGATCATCGGACGGATCGCCAAGGGCTCGATCCGCAACAAGCTGCTCGCGATCTTGCCGGCGATCCTGCTGCTCAGCGAGTTCGCCGAGTGGGCGCTGACCCCGTTGCTCATGATCGGCGGCACCTACTTGTGCTTCGAGGGCGCCGAGAAGCTGTGGGAGAAGCTCTCGGGCCACCACGGTCCCGACGAGCCGGCGGCCGCGCGCGGCGCGGTCGGCGAGCAGCAGGTCGTCTCCAACGCCATCCGCACCGATTTCATCTTGTCGGCCGAGATCATGGTGATCGCACTGAACGAGGTGACGGACGAGACCTTGCTCTCGCGCGCCGTCATCCTGGTCGTCGTCGCGTTGGCGATCACGGTGCTGGTGTACGGCGTCGTGGGGCTGATCGTGAAGATGGACGACGTCGGTCTGCACCTGGCGGGCCGGCCGTCGGCATTCGCGCAACGTGTCGGCAGCGCCCTGGTCAAGGGCATGCCGGTGGTCCTGGCGACACTGGCCTCGGTGGGCGTCATCGCCATGCTGTGGGTCGGCGGCCACATCCT
>DATMSF010000236.1:0-2906 GCA_035565535.1 Aeromicrobium sp. | reverse complement strand
TGGTACTCCATCAGATCCACGGTGATTCCGTCCTGCTAGGAAATTGTGTGTGGCGCAATCGCAATCGAGATTGCTTCGGGCCATCTTGCTTCGGGGAGAGCTGCACCCGAAGGGCAGGCCTGCCGGCGAGCCGCATCGACTCTACTCCCCGCAATTCTTGACGTTGACGTCCGGTCGGCCGAGGGTGCGCAGCACCGCTCGGAGCTCGTCAAGCACCTCGGCAGAGGCGTCGACGACGACCGTCCCCGCGTCTTCGGCGACGACCGTGCGAGCGATCTCCTCGACGCTCTGGTCAGCACCGACGAACACGACCTCGCGCCCTGCCATGAGCAGAGCACGTGCCGCGAGCCGCGAGGACCGGTCGTCACCGACCGATCCGACGACGACCCGATCGACACGGTCGAACACAGCGGGCATTGTCCGATCGTCCCACGATTGCAGGGGTTGTACGGCGTGAAAGTGGTCACAGTTCCAGAGGGTTCCCCCGCCTGGACCTGTCGATTCGACGTCCCTGGTCCGCTCGAGGGATTTCCCTGGCCCCCCGGGTTCCTATAAGGTCGTTCCTGCTGTGCTCTTCTCCCCCCTGGAGGTCGTTGCGTGTCGTCTGCGCCAAAACGCCGACTAGACACCCGTCAGGCGACCCCTTCGACTGGGCCCGGCACTCGCGCCGGCCGTCGCGTGGCCCCCAAGCGCAGAACACATCTTCGACCGACTCCGGCCATGGCCGGGTCGGTCGTTCTGATCGTTGCGGGCCTGTTGTCGACGGTCGTCGGCAACGCCACCGACACCGACACCCTGGCGGCACACGACTACCAGACGATTTCTGAGTCCTACTCCAGCGACGGCAGCACGACGGTCGGGTCGGTCGACGTCAGTCGCGACTTCGATCGCGCGTCGTTCAACAAGCAGTCCAAGGCGCAGGCCGCCCAGACCGAGACGGCCGTCAAGCAGCTGGCCGCCAAGGTCGACGCCACGGGTGCCGAGGTGAAGCGGAACCAGTGGGTCCTGCCGGTCACCGGCTACCACCTGTCGGCGCGTTTCGGACAGCGTTCGGGCCTGTGGGCCAACAGCCACACCGGCTTGGACTTCGCCGGCCCGTCCGGTTCGACGATCGTCTCGGTTGCGGCCGGTACCGTCATCTCGACCGGCTACGAGGGCGCGTACGGCAACCGCACGATCATCCGACTCAACGACGGCACCGACATCTGGTACTGCCACCAGAGCCGCATCGTGGTCTCGCCCGGCCAGAAGGTCGCTCCCGGCGAGGTGATCGGCTACACCGGCTCGACCGGCAACGTCACCGGACCACACCTGCACCTCGAGGTCCGACCCGGCGGCGGCGCCCCCGTCGACCCCTACACCGCCCTCCGGGCCCACTCCGTCACCCCCTGACCCCGGACCCCACCCCCGAATTTTGCGGGGTGATGCACCACTTCACCGGGGACAACCCGTGCATGAGCCCGCGAAATTTGCTCGGTGGGGAGCGGTTCAGCGCTTGACGAGGACTGGGACGGCCTCGCGGACGTCGAGCTCGGCGGCCGGCCCGGCCGCCGTGACAGTCTGATCGATCGTGCGCCATGACCCACCGTCGACCCGGTACCGAATGCGATACGTGACGTCGACGCGAGGGCGGACCGAGTCGGCTGCCCGCTGATATCGGTGCGTGACGTCGAACGCGGGGTACGGGCGTCCCGGCGTCCTCGTACGACTACTGGTGCCGTCGCCGTGATGCCACGTGTACGACGTCGCGGTGGCAACGATGTCCACACCGAACCCGAGCAGCGTGACCGAATGATCGAACGCTTGCGGTGTCGTCGAGAAGATGGTGTCAGCATTGACCAGCGTCTGCTCACCCGGCTGGATGGTGACCGGAAGCTGCGGCAACCCGATCTCCCGCGCCGCCCGCAACACGTCCCCGTCCGTCACCTCGCGGTCGTCGTCTTCGTCGTCGTAGGTCCGGCACCCATATCGGCCTACTTCCATGCTGACTGGGCACGTAAGATCCCAGACAATCGGCTCAGGCTCATCACGAGTCGTCGTTGCGCGAAAAGCCGGCGAATTGGGCCTTGTTACCTTTTCGGCCTCGAGCAATACCGATGCTTCATTCGGGGTTCGGTCTACCGAGACATCGTCACCTGATGACATCGGACCTCCGACGACCGCGAGGATCGCAACGCTGACGAGTTGAACTATCACTCAACATCCCCCAGGCCGAGTTGAGTGACTCGCCACCGACCCTCCACGTACCGCATCGCAACACTCACCTTCGAGTCTTCCCCACTCCCTACCGACTCCTTCGCACCTGCCTTGGGGACGTACGTCGTGGGTTCGGTTGCAGCAACAAACGTGCCAAATGTCTCTGATCGTGTCCCCTGAAGTCGGACCTCATCCACGGCCCAATCGGCATCTACGAAATATCCGCCCTCGAGATACGTGTCTCGGTAAAGAGCGATGTAGCGCGCGCAACCAGAACAGTCCGGCGACGAGATTCTCGACAGTTCGCCTACATCGCCTGTTGCAGACGCATAATTGAGAGTTTCGACCCAGTAGGCGAGGAATGCGGCCGCGCCCTCAGGCGAGTTTTCCTTGGCCTGGTCGGGCATGGCGGGGAGGGTGGCGGTGGGGGCCGGGCGAGAGGCAGTTGCGGACGCTGTGCCGGTGGGCTCCTTCGGCGCCGGATCGTCGGTGCAGGCGCCGAGCAGCAACGCGGCGGCCAGGACGATCCCCCCGAATCTCATGCCAGAGAACCTAACGCAACACCGCTGTCGCGTCACCCCTGTTTCCACACCCCCGAGTCGGGCAGCAGATCAAGAAATGAGTCGGGCGCCGGGGACGGGGCCCGTGGAGGCGATGACGTCGGCGCAGGTCGCGACGCTGTTGATCGCGATGGCGACGTCGAGACCGTG
>DATMSF010000235.1:0-21671 GCA_035565535.1 Aeromicrobium sp. | reverse complement strand
CCAGGAGATGGCCTCGGCGACGGCGACGGTACGGAACAGGGTTCGGGGATTCACATCTACTACTGTACGTAGGAGTCGTGGGCGTCGGGCACGCGGGACATGCGCCGGAAACATGTTCGCGTGACAATGGTGACATGGGTTTTCTGCTGCGCATCTGCCTGCCCGACGTTCCGGGCTCGCTCGGTGCCGTCGCCACTGCTCTGGGTTCGGCGGGCGCCGACATCGAGGCGATCGAGATCGTGGAGCGCCGCCACGACGGCACCGTCGTCGACGACGTCATGCTGTCGTTGCCCCCGTCGGTCATGCCCGACGCACTCGTCACGGCCTGTCACGCGATCGACGGCGTGACGGTTCAGTGGATCTCGCGGTACGCCGCCGGAGCCAGCCTGACTCGCGATCTGGAGACGGTCGAGGAGCTCACCGCCGAACCGACTCACGCGCTCGCGCGCATGGTCGAGCTGCTGCCCGGGACGTTCCGCTCCAGCTGGGCCGTCGTGGTTCGACCGGGTAATGGGTCATCGCAGGTCAGCCACACGTCGTCCACCGCGCCGGACGTCAGCGCCGTCGCGTCCGGCTGGATCGGGTTGAGCCAGACCCAGCAGCTGCCGCCGGTCGACGCGTGGCCCTCGACCACCCTCGTCGGCGTGCCGGCCAAGGGCCGTGACGGTGAGCCGTTCGTCGTGGTCGTCGGGCGTCACGGCGGCCCGGACTTCCTCGACTCGGAGATCGCCCGGCTGGGACACATCGTGGCCCTGGCCGCGTCGGTCCAGGCCTGATCAGCGAAAAGCGGGCGCACGAGCGGGAGCGTCGACCGCCCCTGCGTGCAGCATCGGCAGCACCCGGCGGGTGACGAGCTCGGAGAGCACGATGACGCTGCTGGTGCGGGCCACCGATCCCGAGCCGCTGATGTGCAGGAGCGTGTCCTTGAGGTCCTCGTGCGACGTCGCGGCGATCTTGCACACGATGTCGGCCTCGCCGCTGGTGATGTAGGCCTCGAGCACGTTGGGCAGGGACCGCAGATCTTCCGTGACGGCGTCGATCGAGCCCTGCACGATCTGCAAGGTCACGAAGGCGTGGACCGGGTGGCCGGCTGCTGCCAGGTCGATGTCGGCCGAGTAGCCGGTGATGACCCCGGACTCCTCGAGCTTGCGCAACCGTGACTGCACCGTCGCCCGGGCCACTCCGAGCAGCCGGGACATCTCCAGGTCGCCCACGCGGGGGTGCTCGTCGAGCGCCTCGATGAGCGCGACGTCCAACCGGTCCAACATGTCCCCAGATTAGCAATCTGTGCACTTACCGGCGGGTAATGCTGCACGAAGTGTCTATCTTGATCATGGTGTCGGGTCTCGGTTGTCTACTCGGACCGGAAGGCGTCTGCTGGTGACATGACGATCGACCTGACCGACGCGGAACGACTGGCCCAGCTCGATCTCGAGCAGCTGCAGCAGCTCGTGGGGCTGGTCGACCACGATCCGACCGGCGATCCGTTCCCGGTGACCGGTTGGGACGCCGTCGTGTGGAACGTCGGCAATGCGACGCAGGCCGCCCACTTCTTCATGTCGGCCTACCTGATGGACCTGGTGGCCTACAGCGGACCGGAGACCGGCAACCGCGACCACCACTCCTACGTCCTGGCCAGCGGCGCGGTGCGATTCGTGCTCAACGGCGGCGTCGACCCGCACAGCCCCGTCATCGACCACCACTGCCGACACGGCGACGGCATCGTCGACATCGCCCTCGAGGTGCCTGACGTCGACGCCTGCATCGACCACGCGCGTCGCCAGGGTGCCACGATCGTGCAGGAACCGCGCGACGCGACCGACGAGCACGGCACCGTCCGGATGGCCGCCATCGCGGCCTACGGCCAGACACGCCACACCCTGATCGACCGCAGCCGGTACCACGGTCCGTACCTGCCCGGCTACGTCGAGCGGTCGTCGACTCTCAAGCGTCCCGACGGAGCACCGAAGCGCATCTTCCAGGCGCTGGACCACGTCGTCGGCAACGTCGAGCTGGGTCGCATGGACGAGTGGGTCGACTTCTACAACCGCGTCATGGGCTTCACCAACATGGCCGAGTTCGTCGGCGACGACATCGCCACCGAGTACAGCGCGCTGATGAGCAAGGTCGTGGCCAGCGGCAACCACCGGGTGAAGTTCCCGCTGAACGAGCCGGCTCCGGGAAAGAAGAAGTCGCAGATCGACGAGTACCTGGAGTTCTACCAGGGTCCGGGAGCCCAGCACCTGGCGTTGGCGACCAACGACATCCTGGCCACGGTGGACTGGCTGCGTGACGCCGGCATCGAGTTCCTGGCGACTCCCGATTCGTACTACACCGACCCCGAGCTGCGCGAGCGCATCGGCGAGGTCCGGGTGCCGATCGAGGAGCTGCAGCGGCGCGGGATCCTCGTCGACCGTGACGAGGACGGTTACCTGCTGCAGATCTTCACCAAGCCCGTGGGCGACCGACCGACGGTCTTCTTCGAGCTGATCGAGCGTCACGGGTCGCTCGGTTTCGGGAAGGGCAACTTCCAGGCGTTGTTCGAGGCGATCGAGCGCGAACAGGCCAAGCGAGGCAACTTCTAGGGAGCCACCGATGGCGTATTACCGCAGGTCAGGGAGCATCCCGCCGAAGCGGCACACACAGCACCGCAGTCCCAGCGGCGCGCTGTACCGCGAGGAGCTGATGGGCGAGGAAGGATTCAGCTCCGATTCTTCCTTGCTCTATCACGTCGGCGTGCCGTCGGCGATCGTCGAGGCACGCCCGTGGGAGCTGCCCGACCAGGTGACCACGCCCAACGAACCGCTGCTGCCACGGCACCTGCGCCTCCCCGACCTGTTCGACGACGCCGACCGGGACCTGGTGACGGGACGCCGACTCGTGCTGGGCAACGGCGACGTCCGCATCTCGTACGTCACCGGCGCGCAGAGCTCGCCGCTGTACCGCAACGCGACCGGCGACGAGTGCGTGTTCATCGAGGCCGGCAGCGGTGTGCTCGAGACGGTGTTCGGGCCCTTGCCCTTCGGGCCGGGCGACTACCTGATCGTGCCGCGTGCCACGACACACCGGTGGGTGCCGCACGAGGCGGTGCGGGCGTACTGCATCGAGGCGAACAGCCACATCGGACCGCCCAAGCGCTACCTGTCGCGGTTCGGCCAGCTGCTCGAGCACGCTCCGTACTGCGAACGCGACCTGCGCGGCCCCGAAGACGTCGAGGTGCGAGACGAGACCGACGTCGAGGTCTACGTCAAGCATCGCGGTTCGGGGTCGTCGGGGCTGGCCGGCACGGTGCACGTCGTCCCGCACCATCCGTTCGACGTCGTCGGCTGGGACGGCTGCTTGTACCCGTACGCGTTCAACGTCGGCGACTTCGAACCCATCACCGGCCGCGTGCACCAGCCGCCACCGGTCCACCAGGTCTTCGAAGGCACCAACTTCGTGATCTGCAACTTCGTGCCGCGCAAGGTCGACTACCACCCGTTGGCGATCCCGGTGCCGTACTTCCACTCCAACGTCGACTCGGACGAGATCATGTTCTACGTCGACGGCGACTACGAGGCCCGCAAGGGCTCGGGCATCGGCCGAGGGTCGATCACGGTGCACCCGGGCGGCCACTCCCACGGACCCCAACCGTCGGCGATCGAGGCGAGCCTGGGCGCCGAGTCGTTCGACGAGCTGGCCGTCATGATCGACACCTTCCGACCCCTCGAGCTCGGCGAAGCCGGCCGCGCCGTCGACGACGGCACCTACCACCAGTCCTGGGGGCGCGTCCCATGAACACCATGAGGTCATGGTGTTCACGCACCCACCACGGCATGCATGCCATGAGGAGTGTGGGCTATCCATGGTGAGTTCGACATTCGACCGGTTCTTCGACGACGCGGCGATCTTTCCGCCGGGCAACGCGCCGCTCGACGTCGCGGTCAAGGCACACCTGGACCGCGCCGCGACCCCGGACGGGCGATATGTCGGAGCGTTCGTGGTCGACGAGGCTCGCTTGGCAGCGTTGGCCGAGCTGCTGGTCGAACCCCTGGACGTCGTGGTCGTGCGAGCAGGAAGCGGTGAGCCGAACGGCCTGCGGGCCCTTCCACGGGTGAACGTCGTGGCCACCGAGGGGTTGAGTCCAGGTGTCGGCGCCGTCGAACGGCCGTGGGGTTCCGGCTTCGACGTCCCGGCCGGAGCGATCCTGAAGTTGCGGTGTGGTGGCGACTACGTACCGACTGTTGCCGAGCTGGCCGAGGCGATCGCGTTCTGCGTCGATCACGAGCAGCCGTTCAAGCTCACCGCGGGTCTGCACCGGGCGATCACCTCGGAGGAGGGTCACGGGTTCGTCAACGTCATGGCCGCGGTCGTCGCTGCCAAGCGCGGCGAGGACCCTGCCCCGGTCCTGATGGCATGGGCAGATGAGATCGATTTGTCGACTTTGCACCGCGCGCGAGAGCTGTTCAGGTCGATCGGCACCTGCAGCATCGATGAGCCGCTGACCGACCTGCGCCGACTGGGGCTGATCAAATGAATCCCGTCCGTCCCAACGAACGGCACAGGTGAGGGGCCGCCCGACATGACCGACTTCGCACCGAACACGCTCCCGTACTGCTCGTTCACCGCACCGGACCTCGACGGTCCTCACGTCGGCGTCGGGATCGGGACCGACGTCGTCGACCTGACGACCCATGCCGCCGATCTCGTGCCCGAGCACGCCGTGTTGTTCTGCTCGGGCACGCTCGACACCTTCCTCGCGGCCGGCCCGACTGCCTGGCACGAGGTGCGCACCACGTTGCTCCGCGCGAACACGTCGGCACCGACACGGCGTGCTGCCGACGTGGACCTGCTGATGCCCTTCGCGGTCGCCGACTACGTCGACTTCTACGCCTCGCGGAACCACGCGACGAACGTTGGACGGATCTTCCGTCCCGACGGCGAACCGCTCACACCGAACTGGGACCACCTCCCGATCGGATACCACGGTCGTGCGGGCACGGTCGTCGTGTCGGGCACGGCTGTTCGTCGCCCGATGGGCCAGACCCGCGGCGCGGACGGAACCGTCGAGTTCGGGCCGAGCGGCCGCTTGGACATCGAGGCCGAGATCGGATTCGTGGTCGGTGTCGGCTCCACGCTGGGCGAGCCGGTGTCGACGGAGGACTTCGAGCAGCACGTGTTCGGCGTGTGCGTCGTCAACGACTGGTCCGCGCGCGACATCCAGGCCTGGGAGTACGTGCCGCTCGGACCCTTCCTCGGCAAGTCGTTCGCCACCTCGATCTCGCCGTGGATCGTTCCGTGGGCGGCACTCGACGACGCTCGTGTCCCACCGGTTGCACCCCAGGTCGAGCTGCAGCGGTACCTGCTGCCGGCGGGTGACGGTCTCGACCTGGAGCTGACCGTGACGATCAACGACACGGTGGTCTCGCGGCCGCCGTTCGCGACGATGGCGTGGACGCCGGCCCAGATGCTGGCCCATCTGACGGTCAACGGGGCGTCGCTGCGAACCGGTGACCTGTTCGCCTCCGGCACCGTCAGCGGCGCGGAGCGTGACCAGGTCGGTTCGCTGTTGGAGCTGACGCTCAACGGGGCCGAGCCCGTGACGCTCGACGACGGGTCCACACGCGGATTTCTCCACGACGGTGACCGGGTGACGATCGCCGCCGCTGCACGAACGCCTGGAGGGCTGATACCGCTGGGCGACGTCGTGAGCGTCATCGAAGGACGAGGGGAGTAGCCATGTTCGACGAAGGTCAGTACTTCGCACCGGTGACCAAGAAGGCCGACGGCAGCCTGTCGGTCCAGCTCGGCGAGGGACACCCCGGCCTGGAGGACCCGGTCTACCGTGACCGACGGGATCGCATCGCGACCGCTGCCGATCGATGGGAACCCGGTGATCCCGCGCCGATCATCGACTACACCGACGAGGAGCACGACGTGTGGCGCGTCGTGTGCGACGACCTGCGCGAGAAGCACCGGACGTTCGCCTGTCGCGAGTTCCTGGACGGCAAGGCTGCGTTCGGCCTGCCCGAGGATCACGTGCCCCAGCTGGAGGAGCTGACCGCCGCGCTCGCTCCGCTGACGGGGTTCGCCTATCAGCCGGCGGCGGGTCTGGTGCCGTTGCGTGACTTCTACGGCGCCCTGGCCGACAAGAAGTTCTGGGCGACGCAGTACCTACGGCACCACTCGGTTCCGTTGTACACCCCGGAACCGGACGTGCTGCACGAGGTCGTCGGCCACGGCAACACGCTGGCCGACCGGCGTTTCACCGACCTGTACGAGGCCGCCGGATCCGCTGCGCGCCGCGTCGAGTCAGAGGCTGCACTCGAGTTCGTCAGCAAGGTCTTCTGGTTCACCCTCGAGTTCGGTGTGGTGCACGAGGCGGACGGGCTCAAGGCCTACGGTGCCGGCATCTTGTCGAGCCCCGGAGAGATCGAGGAGTTCCGCGACGTCACCATCCGGCCGCTGGACATCGTCGCGATGGGCACCCAGGACTACGACATCACCCACTACCAGGACGTGTTGTTCGCCGCCGAGTCGTTCGGTCAGGTCACCGACGTCGTGGGCGGGTTCTGGGACAGCTGCACCGATGACTCGATCGCAGCCCTGAAGGCCGCCGCCTGAGCGACCCTGTACGCCGACCTCGGGGGCACACCGGGGTGTCGGCGCACCTTGCCGAGGACGCCGGGCGATTCTTCGTTCGCCATCTGCGGTCGGGGACCGGATCCTATTCGTCGCCGGGGACGTGCTCGTGGTGGTAACGCCCGAGGGCTGCCACCTCGGCCTCCATCCGGGGAACGGAGGCGCCCGCCATCTTCTTCAGGTACGGCCAGGCGACGGGCGAGTTGGTGAACGCCTTCGACCAGTTCGCGATCTTGACGCCCTTCGGCACGTAGACCCGAGCCTTGCGCTTCTCGAACCCCTTCAGGATCAATCTGACGCACTCCTCCACGCTCGTGGTGCCGTTGGCGGGGTAGGGCAGCTTCTTGCGGATCGCTCGGAACGTCGGCAAGTCCTTCTCGGCGTTGCGGACGATGTCGGTGTCGATCCACGAGGGGTGGCACACGCCGACGTCGATGCCCAGGTGGGCGACCTCCTGCTTGTACGCCAGCGCGAGCGACTCGGCTCCGGCCTTGCTGGCGTTGTACGCGGCCAAGCCGGCCAGCGGGGTGAACGACGCGAGCGATGCGACGGTCAGCGAGTAGCCCTTGGTCTTCTCCAGGTGCGGTGTGGAGTACTTCAGCGTGCGGAACACACCGTTGACGTTGATGTCCACGACACGCTCGAAAGCGCCGTCGTCGATCTGGCGGACCGTGCCGTACGACGCGATTCCGGCGTTGGCCAGGACGTGGTCGATGCGCCCGAAGTGGTCGGCGGCGGCGTCGATGGCGGCTTTCATCGCGGCGCTGTCCCGCACGTCGGCCTCCCACCACGAGGCAGCGTCGCCGAGGTCGTCGCTGATCGCCTGGAGTCGCTCGGGCTCGAGGCCGACGAGCGCGACCCTTCCGCCGTCCGCGACGTACCCGCGGGCCACGCCTTCGCCGATGCCGCGCGCTGCGCCGGTGATGAGCGCCACCTTGCCGTTGAATCGCTGTGCCATGCGGGTCAACATACCGGCGGTATCCGGACATGCGCCATTAGGAATGTCACATTCCGTGGTCTCCTGCGGTTGGTCTGCGGACCGGGGGCGATACCGTCGCATGCATGAGTGCGCTGCCGAATGTCTCGGACACCTTCGATCCGGATGCTTGGGACGTCGTCCCCGGGTTCGATGACCTCACGGACCTGACGTATCACCGCGCCAAGGCTCACGGCACGGTGCGGATCGCGTTCGACCGTCCCGACGTGCTCAACGCCTTCCGTCCGCACACAGTCGACGAGCTGTTGCGCACCCTGGACCACGCGCGCATGTCCGCCGACGTCGGCTGCGTCCTGCTGACCGGCAACGGCCCGAGTGAGAAGAACGGCAAGCACGCCTTCTGCACGGGTGGCGACCAACGCATCCGGGGCAAGGCGGGATATCAGTACGAAGACGTGGCAGCCAGCGCCGGCGACACCGGCGCCGAGGAGCCGTCACCGATCGACAAGGCCAAGCTGGCCCGTCTGCACATCTTGGAGTGTCAACGACTGATCCGGTTCATGCCCAAGGTCGTCATCGCGGTCGTCAACGGCTGGGCTGCCGGAGGTGGACACAGCCTGTTCGTGACCTGCGACCTAGCGCTGGCCTCTGCCGAGCAGGCTCGCTTCAAGCAGACCGATGCCGACGTCGGCTCCTTCGACGGCGGCTACGGCTCGGCCTACCTGGCTCGACAGGTGGGTCAGAAGTTCGCCCGCGAGATCTTCTTCCTCGGCCAGGAGTACTCAGCCGACGACGCCGTTCGGATGGGAGCGGCCAACCGTGCCGTTCCGCACGCCGAGCTGGAGCGGACAGCACTGGAGTGGGGCGCGCTGATCAACGGCAAGAGCCCGACGGCGCAACGCATGCTCAAGTACTCGTTCAACCTGCTCGACGACGGTCTGGTGGGCCAGCAGCTGTTCGCCGGCGAGACCACACGCCTGGCCTACATGACCGACGAGGCCCAGGAGGGACGCGACCAGTTCCTCGAGAAGCGCGACCCCGACTGGTCCCCGTACCCCTGGTACTACTGATCTAACGCGGTTGAGCCGGTCAGAGACGTGTTAGCACCTCGCGTGGGCAGCCGGATCGTTGTCAGCGCATGACCCAGCGCCCGATACGCGCTGACTGGCAGAGCGAGACTGTCCGGCCGTCGGCTGGCAGACGTAGACTTGATGACATGACGTTGAGCGCATCGGAGTTCTACGAGGCGGGGATGTCCCTGCCTCCTGACGTGCGCAAGGACGTCGCTATCCGGCTGCTCGAGTCTGTGGAGTCCGATGGCGCATTCGACGAGGCAGCCGAGAGCTGGCTTCAGACCGAGGTGGTAGCCGCGTACGACGCGCTGAAGGCTGACCCGTCCCGAGCGACTCCTGCCGAGGACGTTCGTGCCGAATTCGAAACCAAGTGGGCCGCCCGTTCATGACGGGCCGTATCAACTACACCCCCGAAGCGCAGCAGCATCTCAACGAACTCGACGACTGGATCACGAAGGCGATGTCGCCTGAGGTCGCGCGGCACTTCGTGTCCGCGATCCTCGCTCACATCGACGGCATTCTGGTGTTCCCGCTCGCCGGCCGAGCGCGAGACGATGTCCGCCCGGGCATACGCACGACCACGTTCAAGAAGAGGACCCTGGTCGCCTACGAGATCGACGAGTCGTCCGATGACGTGGTGATCAACGTCCTCGGCGTCTTCCACGGTGGCCAGGACTGGGCGGCCGCACTGGGCGACGACCAGGACGACCCGGAGCGGGGTGAACGACGCGTTCGTATGTAGCGAGAAGCAGCAGAGTTGTCACCGGCGTTGGGCACCATCGTTCACCATCACGTTTGCGCAGGTCATCCGCATAGCGCCGTCGGCGATCGTCCACAGCCGCTGAGCGTGCCGCGCTTCTCCTGGTACTACTGATCTGCCGCGTTCAACCGGCGGCGTATCGGCTGGGCGTGCAGCATGCGCCTTCAACGCCGAGGTGGACTGGACGGGCGATCATGGCCCTCGACCGGTCTTCGTCGATCATGAGTCCAACAGTGGTTTCGCAGACGTCCGAGCGGAGAGCTCCTGTTTCGAGCAAGCGTTTCGGCTTGACTTCAGGTCGACCTGACGTTGCACGCTCGAGGCGTACGGCCCGCTCACGAGAACAGGACCGCCATGGCATCCCACGATCACCGCGACCACAGGGCGACCCGTGAGACCGAGACCGCATTCCACGGCCCGGACGAGGTCGCTCGTGTGGTCGCCGACGGCGAGATCGCGCTTGATCTGGTCGAGCAGGTCCTCGATGAGGTTCTGGCGCTCGACCGAGGGCCGGTTCGGTCGGTGGTCGACATCGGATCGGGCCCGGGCGTCGCGACGATCCAGCTGGCTCGCCTCCTCCCGGACGCCGTCGTGCTCGCGCTCGACTCGTCGTCATCGATGACCGCTGCGGTGCACGATCGCGCGCGAGCTGCCGGTGTCGCCGACCGGGTCGACACGCGGACCGCCGAGGTCCCCGACGGACTCGAGGGGCTGACCGAGGTGGACCTGGTGTGGGCGTCGATGTCGTTGCACCACGTCGCCGATGAGGTGGCAGCGCTGCGCGCCGTCCGTGGCACGCTCAGCCCGCACGGAGTCGTGGCGATCGTCGAGTTCGGCGACCAGCGACGCCTCCTGACGCCGGGGAACGACGCCTTGGCCGACCGTGTCGAATCTGCCTACGAGCACTTCTTCGCCGACCAGCAGCGACACTGGCACGGCGACACCCCGTCGGGTGAGCTGACCGACATGGTGCGAGCAGCGGGAATGACGGTGGTCAACGACCGATTCGTCAGCGTGACTCACAAGCCGCCGCTCGATGATGCGCAGCGTCGCTACGTGACCGGGGCACTGGTGCGAGCCCGCAGGCAGCTGGCCGAGTACCTGCCACCGGTCGATCTGGACGAGCTGGAGCGGTTCGCGCACGATCCGACCCGGGCAGACGGTCCGGTCGTCGTCTCGCGACGCGTCGTGCTGGCCGTCAGCACACCGGATCGCGCATGACCGACAGCTCGGTTGGCGTCGGACGGCCGCGCAGGGTCGTGTCGCCGTGGTCGATCCACAGCTCTTGCTCCCGCGGGTAGGCCTGCTCCACGGATCGTCGCGTCGCCAGCACGCGCCCCGGGGCGGTCTTGGCCAGCTCGGTCAGCCGGGCGGCGGAGTTCACGGCGTCACCGATCACGGTGTACTCGAACCGTGATGCCGCGCCGACGTTCCCGGCCACGACGTCACCGGTCGCGACGCCGATGCCGGACCCGATCTCGGGCACCTCGTCGCCCAGGCGGGTGATGATCCCTCGGGCTGCGGCCAGCGCCGCCGTGGCGTGATTGTCGAGGTGAACCGGTGCGCCGAAGATCGCCAGCACTGCATCGCCCATGAACTTGTTGACCAATCCGTTGTGCCGCTCGACCTCTTCGACGATGACCGTGAAGAACCGATTCAGCATCTGGACGACCTCGGTCGCGGGACGTTGGGCTGCGTACCCGGTCGACCCGATCAGGTCGACCATCAACACCGAAGCCTCGAGGGTCTCGCCTCCCAGCTCGACCTCGGAGTGGGTGGCGACTGCGGCCACGGCCTCGCCGACGTGGCGGCCGAACAGGTCGCGGATCCGTTCTCGCTCGCGCAATCCGGCGACCATGTCGTTGAAACCGGCCTGGAGCATGCCGAGCTCGGTGCTGTCGTCCACCGGCACGTGGACGTCGAGCTCGCCCGAGCGCACGAGCTCCAGCGCCGCTCGCACGGCGGCGATCGGCCGGACGACCGCGGACGCGTTGAGCAGCGTGACGAACAGGCCGAACCACATCACGATGACGGCGAGGGCACAGATGGCCCACGCGTACTGGGTCAGCGTCACGTCCTCGGGGTGGATCAGCGCGACGATCGCCGCCATGATCAGCCCGAGGGCCGGTGCGCCGGTGCCCACCAGCCAGAACAGCACCATGCGGCGCCTGACGCCGGCCACGACCAGGGTGTCGTCGCTGCGGTCCTCCAGTGCTCGCGCTGCGACCGGACGCAGGACGAACTCGGTCAGCAGGTATGCGAAGGCTCCGGTGACCAGGCCCGCGATCACGACACCGGAGGCGATCGGAAGCGCAGCGCGCGGTTGGATGATCAACGCGAGACCGGGGAACAGGAACGCCGCGCCCAACCACAGCGCGAACTGCACGCGGGTGATGCGCCACGGCAGGCGAAGGGCGTCGCGTCGTTGCCGCGACGTCGGCGTTTGGCCCTCCGTGACCCAGCGGAGCCGGTTGATGGTGCGCCGGGTGATCAACGTCGCGCCGAAGAGGACCGCCAGCCCGACGTACAGCGGCACGGCGATCGCGAAGACCAGCCACAGCTCGCGGCTGGGTCCGCCGCCGGGGATGATCAGCAGGTTCAGCGCAACGAGTATGCAGGCGCCGATCACGTTGGCACCGACCAGCAAGACGGTCAACCACAGCTGGATCCTGACCCGCAGAGCCTTCAGATCCTGCTCGGGTGGCCCGAGGAGTCGCCTCTGGATGCGACGCGTACGCCTGCTCACGCGTGCCTCCAGGTGAACCCGTGACCCACCACGGCGGCGAGTCGTTGGCCACATCGTGGCACGAACCACCTCCCACCTGACAGGATTGACAGGCAGGCGTCACCCCGTGACGCTGTGAAGGCGGTCGACCACTCCCACGTCCGGCCAGGCGAAAGGAACCCCATGGCGCGCAAGTCCGATCCCGAGATCGTCGCAGCACTGCAGGCGGTCACCGATTATGACCAAGCGGTCATCGAGGACCTGGCTGCCGTCGGCAACCGCGTCAACATCCCCGATCACTGGTCGATCATGTTCGAGAAGACCTCGGCCGACATGGCGTACATCCTGCTCGAGGGACAGGTCGAGGTCCGCAAGGACGGGCAGGCGATCGCCACGCTCGACCCGGGTGAGATCTTCGGTGAGATGGCGCTGATCCAGCACACGCTGCGCAGTGCATCGGTCGTGGCGATCACACCGATCTCGGCCTTGCGTCTGGATCACGAGTCGCTCGCGAAGCTGTTCCAGGACCACCCCGAATGGGCCGAGCAGCTGCGCGGACGCGTCGAGCAGTACGACTGAGTCCTCACAGTAAGCGACCGCTTAGTGAGACATCTGTCTCAGCAGGTGGTCGAGCGTCTCGCGAACGGCTAGGTTCGCGACATGAAGATCGGTGTCGTCAAGGAGTCCGCGGCCGGTGAGACCCGGGTCGCAGGTACTCCGGCGACGGTGGCCCAGCTGATCAAGCTGGGCTATGACGTCGTCGTGGAGTCCAACGCCGGTGAGCTGTCAAGCTTCACCGACGCCGCATACGTCGAGGCCGGCGCCTCGACCGGTACCCGGGACGAGGCCTGGGCCGCCGATGTCGTCTTGAAGGTCAACGCGCCTTCGTCGGACGAGATCGCGCTGCTGGCCGACGGTGCCACACTGATCAGCTTGATCAGTCCGGCGATGAACGAGGCGTTGGTCGATGAGCTGGCGCAGCGGAACCTGACGGTCCTGGCGATGGATGCGGTGCCGCGGATCTCGCGCGCCCAGTCGATGGACGTGCTGTCCTCGATGGCCAACATCGCTGGTTATCGGGCCGTGGTCGAAGCTGCTCACGAGTTCGGCCGTTTCTTCACCGGTCAGGTGACGGCGGCCGGCAAGGTGCCGCCGGCCAAGGTGCTGGTCGCCGGCGCCGGCGTGGCCGGTCTGGCCGCCATCGGCGCCGCGTCGAGCCTCGGCGCGATCGTGCGCGCCACCGACCCGCGCCCCGAGGTCGCCGATCAGGTCAAGTCGATCGGTGGTGAGTACCTGAAGGTGGACGTGGAGCAGGAAGTCTCCACCGATGGTTACGCCAAGGCCACCAGCGAGGACTACGACCGTCGCGCTGCGGAGATCTACTCGGAGCAGGCCGCCGACGTCGACATCATCATCACCACCGCGTTGATCCCCGGTCGTGCCGCTCCCCGTCTGATCACCGAAGCCGACGTCGCCTCGATGAAGGCCGGCAGCGTCATCGTGGACATGGCGGCTGCCCAGGGCGGCAACGTGGCCGGATCGGTCGCGGGCGAAAAGGTCGTGACCGAGAACGGTGTCACGATCCTGGGCTACACCGACCTGGCCGGACGCCTCCCCACGCAGGCGTCCCAGCTGTACGGCACCAACTTGGTCAACCTGCTCAAGCTGCTGACGCCGGAGAAGGACGGTCGGCTCACGATCGACTTCGAGGACGTCGTCCAGCGGGGCGTCACGGTCGTGCTGCACGGCGAGAAGACGTGGCCACCGCCGCCGGTCCAGGTGTCGGCGGCTCCGGCCGCAGCGCCGGCCCCTGAGGCGCCAATCAAGGAGGAGCCGAAGCCGGCCAACCCCGCCGTCAAGTGGGGACTGATCGGTCTGGCGGCGATCGCGTTGTTCTTCGCGACCGCGACGGCACCGGGTGAGCTGCCGCAGCACTTCTTGGTGCTCGCGCTGGCGATCGTGATCGGCTTCTACGTCATCGGCAACGTGGCCCACGCGCTGCACACCCCCCTGATGAGCGTGACGAACGCGATCAGCGGCATCATCGTGGTCGGTGCCATGCTCCAGATCGGTCTGGGCGGCGACAACGGCACCGTGATCGGCGTGCTGTCGTTCATCGCGATCCTGATCGCCTCCATCAACGTCTTCGGCGGTTTCGCCGTGACCCGACGCATGCTCAGCATGTTCAGCAAGTGAGTGCTGCCTGATGACTACTCTTTCTGCAACCAACGCTGCCTACCTGGTAGCCGGCCTGCTGTTCATCCTGTCGCTGGCAGGGCTGTCCAAGCACGAGACGTCGCGCAACGGTGTCCTCTACGGCATCGTCGGCATGGCGATCGCGCTGGTCTCGACCTTCGTCCTCGTGACCGACCTGTTCGAGGCCAAGGCGGTGCTGTTCCTGCTGCTGGCCGTCGTGATCGGTGCCGTCATCGGGCTGCGCCTGGCGGCCACCGTCGAGATGACGGGCATGCCCGAGCTGATCGCCCTGCTGCACTCGTTCGTCGGTGCCGCGGCGGTGCTGGTGGGCTGGAACTCCTACCTCGCGCACGGCGCCCACGCGTCCGAATCGCTGGAGAACATCCACAACGCCGAGGTGTTCATCGGCATCTTCATCGGTGGCGTGACCCTGACTGGGTCGATCGTCGCGAACCTGAAGCTGTCGGAGAAGATGAAGTCGGCGCCGTTGGTGTTGCCTGGCAAGAACCTGCTGAACCTCGGTGCGCTCGTGCTGTTCGTGGCGCTGACGGTCTGGTTCGTGCTGACGCCGAACCTGGGCCTGCTGATCGCCGTCACGGTGCTCTCGCTGGCCCTCGGTTGGCACCTGGTCGCCTCGATCGGCGGCGGCGACATGCCCGTCGTCATCTCGATGCTCAACTCGTACTCGGGTTGGGCCGCGGCTGCCTCGGGATTCCTGCTCAGCAACGACCTGCTGATCATCACCGGTGCGCTGGTCGGCTCCTCGGGTGCCTACCTGTCCTACATCATGTGCAAGGCGATGAACCGCTCGTTCATCTCCGTCATCGCGGGCGGCTTCGGCATCGAGGCGCCGTCCGGTGATGCCACCGACTACGGCGAGCACCGTGAGATCGACGCCGAGGGTGTCGCCGAGCTGCTCAAGGGCGCGGGCAGCGTGCTGATCACGCCGGGCTACGGCATGGCCGTCGCCCAGGCCCAGTACCCCGTCGCGGACCTGACACAGAAGCTGCGCGATCGCGGTATCGAGGTCACCTTCGGCATCCACCCCGTGGCCGGCCGTCTGCCCGGTCACATGAACGTGCTGCTGGCCGAGGCCAAGGTGCCGTACGACATCGTGCTGGAGATGGACGAGGTCAACGACGACCTGGCCGACATCGACGTGGTGCTGGTCATCGGCGCGAACGACACGGTCAACCCGGCTGCCGCGGAGGATCCCAGCAGCCCCATCGCCGGCATGCCGGTGTTGCGGGTCTGGGAGTCCAAGGACGTCATCGTGTTCAAGCGGTCGATGGCCGCCGGATACGCCGGGGTCCAGAACCCGTTGTTCTTCCGTGACAACACCCAGATGCTGTTCGGCGACGCCAAGGACCGCGTGGAAGACATCTTGCGAGCACTGTGAGGTCGTGCCCGCCGCACCTGCGGCGGGACCCTTACTCTCGGTGGGTGGGCAGTACCTGGATCTTCGGTGGATCGGAAGGGATCGGTCTGGCCGTCGCGCGGAGGGCGGCGGCCCGAGGCGACGACGTCGTCGTGCTGTCGCGGTCGCAGTCCAAGCTCGCGGCTGTGCGCGAGGCCGCCCCGACGATCCTCACGCGAAGCGTCGACGTCACTGACGCCGGTGCCGTGACCGACGCAGTCGATCGACTCGTCACCGACCACGGCGTGCCCCACCTGGTCGTCAACACCGCCGGTTACGCACGACCCGGTTGGCTGGAGGAGCTCCCGGCCGACGACGTCCGGGCCATGGTCGAGGTCAACCTGTTCGGCACGATCAACGTCGCTCGGGCCGTCGTGCCCCACCTGACGGCGGCCGGTCGGGGGACGCTGGTCCTCACGTCGTCGTTGGCGGGCTTGGCGGGGGTCTTCGGCTACACGGTCTACAGCGCGACCAAGTTCGGCGTCGTCGGCTTCGCCGAGGCGCTGCGGCGCGAGATCGCTCCCAGCGGCGTGCAGGTGCACGTGCTCTGTCCGCCCAACACGACGACGCCCGGTTTCGCGACCGAGAACCTGCACAAGCCGGCCGAGGTGCTCGCCGCAGAGGAGAAGGCCGCGACCATGACTCCCGACGTCGTGGCCGATGAGCTGTTGAGGTCGTTGCGACGCAAGCGGTTCCTGATCGTCCCCGGCCGCAGCAACCGCTTCGCTGCGTGGGCGATCCGGCACCTACCGGCTGTCGTCGATCGTCAGCTGCGGCGACCGAGCTGATTCACTCGTAGAGCGAGCTCACTCGGCCACGCCGTAGAGGCGGTCGCCGGCGTCGCCCAGGCCCGGCACGATGTAGCCGACCTCGTTGAGCTTCTCGTCCCGCCCGGCGATGACCAGGTTCACCGGGACGTCGACCTCGGCCAGCTCGGCCTCGATGCGGGCGATGCCCTCGGGCGCCGCGATGAGGCAGATCGCGGTGATGTGGTCGGCGCCGCGGGCGATCAGGAACCGGATCGCGGCAGCCAGCGACCCACCCGTCGCGAGCATCGGGTCGAGCACGTAGCACTGGCGCCCGGTCAAGTCCTCGGGCAGCCGTTCGGCGTACGTGACGGCCTCGAGCGTCTCCTCGTTGCGGACCATGCCGAGGAAGCCGACCTCGGCCGTCGGGATGAGGCGCTGCATGCCTTCGAGCATCCCCAGGCCGGCACGCAGGATCGGCACGACGAGTGGCCGCGGGTTCGTCATGCGCACGCCCGTCGTGGGCGCGACCGGCGTCGTCACGTCGACCGGTTCGACCCGCACGTCCCGCGTCGCCTCGTAGGCGAGCAGCGTCACGAGCTCGTCCGCCAGACGCCGGAAGGTCGGCGAGTCCGTGGTCTCGTCGCGTAGAACGGTCAGCTTGTGGGCGATGAGCGGGTGGTCGGCCACGTGAACGTGCATGGCTCGAGACTAGTCGGCCCGGCGGTTCGTCTGTCACCATCGTCTCGACGGCAGGTTTCACCCTGGAGGAACCACACATGATGCACGCCCATGGCTGAGGACGAGGCCGACTACGTCATCGCGGCGTTCCGCGACGCCGACGAGTGGCAGCTGGCCGAGCTGAAGGCGTCGCTGGGCCACGACGTGGAGGAGCTCAGCGAGGCGTTGGCGCGGCTGCACAGCGACGACGTGCTGGCGATGGTGTCGGTCAACGAGGACTACGTGGTGCTGCTGCGGCGTGTGGCCGGCCAGGTGCGCATCCTGCTGTCGGACGTGACGGCAGTCAGTGAGTCCGACCTGGCCGTCGACATCGCCGACCTGTTGGACCTGCCCGACCCCGAGGACGACGACGAACCGCAGCCCGGCGGCGATCTGGAGCTGCTGACCGACCTGGGCGTCACCGCCGCCGACCTGACCGACCTGTGCAGCGACGACGAGGTGACGCCGGACGAGTTCCTGCTCGACCTGGCCGAGCGGCTCGGTTTCGCCGAGGACCTGGAGGACGTCCTGGGCTGAGCCGAGCGGTTGCCTGCCCGCCGTGGGACGATCGATCGGTGAACGTCGTCGAAGCCATGCGTGAAGCGCTGGCGCTCGCCCGAGAAGCGATGGCGGACGGCGACGTGCCTGTGGGCGCGGTCGTGCTCGATCCCGACGGTCACGTGATCGGCCGCGGCCGCAACACGCGCGAACGGGACGCCGACCCCACGGGGCACGCCGAAGTGGTGGCCTTGCGGGAGGCTGCCGCGGCGCGAGGGCAGTGGCGCCTCGATGGCTGCACGTTGGTGGTCACGCTCGAGCCGTGCACGATGTGTGCCGGCGCGGTCGTCGGGTCACGCATCGAACGGCTCACGTTCGGTGCGTTCGACGACAAGGCCGGTGCGGTCGGATCGTTGTGGGACGTGGTGCGGGATCGCCGTCTGAACCATCGTCCGCAGGTGGAGTCCGGCGTCCTGGCCGACGAGTCGACGGCATTGCTGCAGGAGTTCTTCGGTCGGCACCGCTGACGGCGAGGGCCGTGGAGTGCTCGGAAATGATTTCCGTGATACAGTAGTTGAAGATTCAACAAGATAAGTTGTTGATGATCAGGAGACCCAGATGACCACCATGCAGTTCGGCGTTTTCACCGTCGGTGACGTGACGACCGATCCGACCGACGGCACCACGCCCAGCGAGTACCAGCGCATCAAGGACACCGTCGAGATCGCCAAGAAGGCCGAGGAGATCGGCCTCGACGTCTTCGCGACCGGCGAGCACCACAACCCGCCCTTCGTGCCGTCCAGCCCGACGACGACGCTGGCCTACATCGGCGCGCAGACCGAGAAGCTGATCTTGTCGACCTCGACCACGCTGATCACCACCAACGACCCGGTCAAGATCGCCGAGGACTACGCCACGCTGCAGCACCTCGTCGACGGGCGGATGGACCTGATGCTCGGGCGCGGCAACACCGCCCCCGTCTACCCGTGGTTCGGCTACGACGGCAGCAAGGCGGTCGAGCTGACTATCGAGCACTACCAGCTGCTGCGCAAGCTCTGGGACGAGGACGTCGTCAACTGGGAGGGCAAGTTCCGCACGCCGCTGCAGGGATTCACCGCCACCCCGCGCCCGCTCGACGGTGTCGCGCCGTTCGTGTGGCACGGGTCGATCCGCACCCCGGAGGTGGCCGAGCTGGCCGCGTACTACGGGGACGGCTACTTCGCCAACAACATCTTCTGGCCCAAGGAGCACTACATCCGGCTGATCAACTTCTACCGTCAGCGCTACGCCCACTACGGACACGGCGCTCCGGAGCAGGCGATCGTCGGCTTGGGCGGCCAGTTCTTCATCCGCAAGAACAGCCAGGACGCGGTGCGGGAGTTCCGCCCGTACTTCGACAACGCGCCGGTCTACGGACACGGACCGAGCCTGGAGGACTTCACGGCACAGACTCCGCTGACGGTCGGCAGCCCGCAGGAGTTCATCGAGAAGACGCTGACGTTCGCGGACTTCTTCGGCGACTACCAGCGCCAGCTGTTCCTGGTCGACCACGCCGGCCTGCCCACCAAGATCGTGCTCGAGCAGCTCGACCTGCTGGGCGAGGTGCTGCCCACCTTGCGCGCCGAGTTCGACGCTCGCCGTCCGGCCAACGTGCCGGACGCCCCCACGCACGCCGCTCGTGTCGCGGCCTCGGTCGCCGGTCGCCAGGCCGATGAGGGAGCCGTCCCCACTGGTCGCCAGACCGACGAAGGAGGCCGGGAAGGCGCCCTTCGCTCCGCTCCCGGGGTTCGTCCCTCACCCCGAGGAACCACCGGTGAGTCACGTGACTCCCACGACCACCAGGTCGTGACCCGATGAGGATCGTGGGCATCTCGGCCGGCATGAGCGACGCGTCGTCGACGGCGTTGCTGGCCGACCGCTACGGACAGGCGATTCGTGGGGCGCGCGCCGACGCGTCGTTCGAGGTGGTGTCGTTGCGCGACCTTGCGCACGACATCACCGACGCGACGCTGGTCGGTTTCGCCTCGCCGCGGCTGCAGCACGTCATCGACCAGGCCGTCGCGGCCGATGCGCTCGTCGTGGTCACGCCGACGTACAAGGCCTCGTACCCGGGCCTGTTCAAGTCGTTCTTCGACGTCATCGATGCCGATCTGCTGATCGGCAAGCCGGTCGCGCTGGCGGCCACGGGTGGCACCGCGCGTCACTCGCTCGTGATCGACTTCGCGATGCGGCCGCTGTTCGCGTACCTGCAGGCCATGGTCGTGCCGACCGGGGTGTTCGCGTCGCCGCACGACTGGAGCTCCGAGGGCAGCGATGCGCTCGGTGGTCGCGTGGATCGAGCAGTCGCAGAGCTGCTCAGTGTCGCCGAGGGCGGTGGATCGGGTCGCTCGTTCGACGACTCGATCGACCTGTTCAGCGACACGATGCTCTCGATCTCGGACTCGCCTTTGTGAGTCACGGCTCGAGGACGGCTCGTTCCCAGGGTTCGACCGGTCCGGCCACGACGCGGAAGCTGTCGTGCGGATCTGGTCGTTCGACGTGCGCCCAGCGCTGGAGCACGTCAGGGCTGCGCTGACGCAGCTTCGTCCGGAGCCAGGCCCATTCCAGGTCGAGCTGTCCGTCCGTGACGGGAATCTTCTCGACGGGTGCGGCCGCTCGGTCGATGCGTCCCCGGTCGTAACGGTATCCGCGTGCGTCGGCTTCGTCGGCCACGTGGTGCAGGTAGGTGCAGATCGCTGCGAGTGGATCGAGATGGGCCCGGAACCGCAGTAGCTGAGGATGGTTCCGGTAGCCACGCGTGCGCTCGGCGAGCACGGCCTGGGCGAGCAGGGTCTCGCGCCAGCACGCCGTCAATCCCTGTCGGTCGAGGTATCGAGGATGAAGGCTCCAGATCCGCACACTGTGACCCTAGTCGCCGACAGGTTGGGCTGTTGCATTACTGTGTGACGCACAGTAACGTGAACGACATGGCAATGGATGACGTACTTCCCGGACACCTCCAGGAGCTGCGCCGCGGCACCGTGGTGATCGCCAGCCTGGCTGCCTTGCGCAACCCCGGCTACGGTTACGCGCTGCTGCAGACGCTCGGCGACGCCGGAATCTCCGTCGACGCCAACACGCTCTATCCGTTGCTGCGCCGACTCGAGGAGCAGGGGTTGCTCAGCGCCGACTGGGACACCACCGCCTCTCGACCGCGCAAGATCTACCGCACCAGTGATGACGGCCGGCAGGTGTTGGCGGCGATGCTTGCCGATCTCGACGACCTGCGCGCTAGCTTGAACCGCCTCGACGAGGAGACCCGATGAGTACCCTGACCGACCGCTACGTCCATGCCGCCACGCGCTACCTGTCGGCCAAACGGCGCGACGACATCGCCCGGGAGCTGAAAGGTTCGATCGACGACATGATCGCCAGCCGGGTCGATGCCGGCGAAGATCACCAGTCGGTGGAGCGCGACGTCCTCACTCAGATGGGGCATCCGGACGTGCTGGCCGGGCAGTACGCCGAGAGGCCCATGCACCTGATCGGTCCGCGGTTCTTCCCCACCTACCTGCGAGTGACCGCGACGATTCTGGCGATCGTGCCCGCGCTCGTCGGCGTCATCGCCGCGCTCGCGAAGGTCGCGGACGACGCGTCCACGGGTAGCGCGATCGAAACGGGGATCGGTGCAGCCTGGACCGTAGTCATCCAAGTCGTCTTCTGGTCGACACTCGCTTTCGCGTTGATCGACCGATTCGGCGGTGAGGATGACGTCCCGAAGTGGAGTCTCGACCGCCTGCCGGAGGTGTCGACGGGCCGTGAAGTCAAGCTCGTGGACACCGTGGCATCGGTGTCGTTCATCGGTGTGGTCGTCGGGGTTCTGGTGCTGCAACACTTCCGCTCGTGGGTCGACGGACCTGACGGGGACGACGTTCCCGTGCTGAATCCGGACCTCTGGTCGTTCTGGCTGCCAGCGCTGATCGCGGTCCTGCTCGGCTC
>DATMSF010000234.1:0-8340 GCA_035565535.1 Aeromicrobium sp. | reverse complement strand
GCCGGCCTGTTCGTCGCGCTGATCGACCGCGAGGCCGGCCGCGCCGCGATGCATGCCGCCGAGGCCGTCATGACGCCCGAGGGCGAGGACCCGTTCATCAGCTCGTTCCGCACGATCCTGCAGGCGATCGACGACCACCCCGCGACGTGGCGACTGCTGCTGGTGCCGCCCGCCGGCGCGCCACCGGAGCTGCACGAACGGCTCCAGGTCGCCGAGGACACCGCCCGCAGCTTCCTCGAGCAGGCGCTCATCGAGACGTTCCCGGGCCATCCCGATCCCGAGTACTCGGCGCGCATGATCCACGCGGCCGGCCGCGAGCTGTTCCTGCAACGGCTCCTCGACCCCGAGCACGCCACCGCCGAGCGGCTGCTCGCCCTGGTCGAACGCCTGCGCGACTGGGTGCGTCCCACTCCCGGCTGACCGGACCGTCAGGCGCGTCGCAGCAGCCGGATCACCGAGCGTTCCAGCGTGCGGTTCACGGCGGCTCCGGGACGTGGTGGGCGGTACGTGCCGGCGACCGTGATGCCGTCCTCGAACAGGTCCACGATCCGCGGGTCGACATAGGACGAGCGAGCCACCGCCGCCGTGTTGCCCAGGTGCTCCGACACGGTCCTCATCGTCTGCGCGACGGCCCGCCGACGGGACGCGGCCGACGAGGCGTCGGACTCCGACAGCGACCACGCGGCGACGACGTTGGCCCGCCAGGTCCGAAAGTCCTTGGCGGTGTACTCCCCGACCAACCGTTCCCGGATGTAGTCGTTGACGTCCTGCGGTCCGAGCGCGTGCCAGCGGCGTCCGACGCGGTGGGCCAGCAAGCGGTCGTCGACGCCGCGCCGTCGACGCAGTCCGGCCAGGACGGCCACGACCTGCGCGTCCCGCACCGACACGTCGACCTGCTGTCCCGCCTTGGCCACGTACCGAAAGTGCGCGACGCCGTCGGCGATCCGGACGTGGGATCGCTCCAGCGTCGTCAGCCCGTGTCCGCCGTCGTCGTCGGCGTAGCGGTCGCTGCCGATCCGGAACGTGCCCAGGTCGAGCAGCGAGAAGACCGCCGCACACACCCGCGTCGTCTCGAATCCGTCGCCGCGCAGGTCCTGCCGCACGTCACGGCGACGCCGCACCAGGGCCCGGGCGAACTGCTCCATGTGCTCGAACTTCTCTCGGTCGCGCTTGACCCGCCAGTCCGGGTGGTACAGGTACTGGCGGCGACCCGCGTCGTCGGTTCCCGCGGCCTGCAGATGGCCGTTCGGGACGGGGCAGATCCACACGTCGGTCCACGCCGGCGGGATCACCAGCGCCTTGACGCGGTCGACGTCGCACGGCGCCAACGCGTCACCGTGCTCGTCGACGAAGCTGAACCCTCGGCCCCGCCGCAGCCGTCGCCACCCCGGCATCGCGGGACTGACCCGCCGCAGTCGCACCACGGAAGGTGAGTTACCAGTACCGTCGAACCCATGCGCGCGGTCACGGTCCACCACGGTCGGCTCCAAGTCGAACAGGTCGCGGACCTGACGCCCGGCCCGGGCCAGATCCTGCTCGACGTCACCCGCTGCGGCATCTGCGGCTCGGACCTGCACGCCCGACACCACGCCGACGTGATGGCCGACGCGGTCGACGAGGTCGGCTACCCCGACATGATGCGCCTCGACCACAAGGTCGTGATGGGCCACGAGTTCACCGGCACGATCGCCGACTACGGACCCAGGACCCACCGTCGCTGGGACGCCGGGACACCCGTCGTCGCGCTGCCGATGCTGCAGACCCCCGAGGGGGCCCACCTGACCGGCTTGTCGCCGAAGGCGCCGGGCGGCTACGCCGAGCAGGTCCTGGTCTCGGAGTCCATGACCTTCCCCGTCCCACCCTCGGTCGACCCCGAGCTCGCGGCGCTGACCGAACCGATGGCCGTCGCACTGCACGCCGTCAACCGTGGCGCGGTCGGCAGGAACGACACCGCGCTGGTGATCGACTGCGGACCCATCGGCCTGGCCGTCATCTTGATGCTCAAGGCCACCGGCGTGAAGCACGTCATCGCCAGCGACTACTCCGCCGCGCGCCGCGACCTGGCCCGCCGCGTCGGCGCCGATGCGGTCATCGACCCGGCCGCCGAGTCGCCGTGGCGGTCCTTCGAGGACAGCAAGAAGTACCTGACCCGGGCGCCGGACGTGTTCAACCTCGCGTTCCGCACGATGCGCTCGCTACGGGCCGTGCCGTTCGTCCCGTGGAACCGCGTCATGGAGACCGCCCAGAAGGTCGGCGCGGGCCCCAAGGGTCCCGTCGTCTTCGAATGCGTCGGCGTGCCCGGGGTGCTGGAGCACGTGCTGTCGTCGGCGCCGCTGATGACCCGAGTCGTCGTCGTGGGCGTGTGCATGGAGCCCGACACGTTCCGCCCCGTCATGGCGATCAACAAGGAGATCGACCTGCGGTTCGTGTTCGCCTACGACCCCGCGGAGTTCTTCCGCACGCTCGGCATGATCGCCGCCGGCCGCGTCGACCCCCGCCCTCTGATCACTGCCACGGTCGGTCTCGAGGGCGTCGCCGATGCGTTCGACGCGCTCGCCGACCCCGAGCAGCACGCCAAGATCCTGATCGATCCCAGCAGCACGAACCGTCTGTGACCTCTTCGGTCCTCGCCTCCGCAGGCGTACTGTCGAAGGAGAATCGACACCAGGAGACACAGATGGGCATCGTGATCGTCGGAGGCGGCCTCGCGGCCGGTACCGCTGCAGTCGAGCTGCGCGAGCAGGGCTATGACGGAGACGTCACCGTGTTCGCCGCCGAACCGCACATCCCGTACGAGCGACCACCACTGTCCAAGGGCTTCCTGCTCGGCGCCGATCCGATCGAGAAGGCCTTCGTCAAGGACGCCGACTGGTACGCCCAGCACGACGTCGACCTACGCACCGGCACGGCCGTCACCGGCGTCGACCCGGCCAACCACGCCGTCCAGGTCGGGGACGACTCGCACCCCTACGACGCCCTGCTGATCGCCACGGGCGCTCGCCCGCGCCACCTCCCACTGGCCGACGACAGCGGCCGGCCCGTGCACTACCTGCGCACGATCGAGGACAGCGCAGCGCTGAAGGACGCGCTCACCGACGGCGCGCGGATTGCGATCGTCGGCGGCGGGTGGATCGGGCTGGAGGTCGCCTCGGCCGCACGGCAGGCGGGGGCCCGCGTCACGATCCACGAGACCGAGGAGCTGCCGCTGCTGCGCGTCCTCGGACCCCGGATCGCCCAGGCGTTCGCCGATCTGCACCGCGCGCACGGCGTCGATCTGCGACTCGGTGCGGCCGTCACCGCCGACGACCTGCAGGACGCCGACCACGTCGTGGTCGGCATCGGCGCCGTCCCGGACACCGCACTGGCCGAGCGCGCCGGCCTGCACGTCGACAACGGGATCCTCGTCGACCAGCACCTGCGCACGTCGCACCCGGACATCTACGCCGTCGGCGACGTCGCCAACCACGACCATCCGGTGCTCGGCCGCCGCATCCGGGTCGAGCACTGGGACACCGCGATCCAGCAGGCCAAGGTGGCCGTGCACAACATGACCGGGGCCGACGAGGTCTACGATCGCCAGCCGTACTTCTTCACCGACCAGTACGACCTGGGCATGGAGTACGTCGGCAGCGTCGGACCCGACGGCGCCGACGAGGTGCGCATCGACGGCGATCTGGGTGGGGCGTTCCGCGCCTACTGGATCGTCGACGGTGTCGTCGTCGCCGCGATGCACGCCAACGACTGGGACGCCTCCGACGCCATCAAGGCGGCGGTGGGAGCTCCGGCCTGACACCCATCGGGCCGTCGGGGCCGATACGGTGTGCGGATGGACGCGGTTCGTAGCCCCTGGATCATCGCCTTCGGCGTGGTCACGGTCGTGCACCTGTCGTTGCTGGCCGCCGACGCCGGCCCCTGGGACAGCATCACCAAGTGCCTGCTGGCGCCGCTGCTGCTCGCCTGGGTGGTCCAGCTCCAGGGGCCGCGGCTGCTGATGGTGGCCTTGATCGGCTGCTTCTTCGGCGACCTGTTCCTCGAGCTCGACGAGGCGTGGTTCCCCGTCGGCATGGCAGCGTTCGCCGTCGCCCACGTGTGCTGGATCGTGTTCTTCGTCCAGCGCGGTGCCGGCGACCGCTTGAAGCGCGCCCCGTGGATCCCGGCGCTGTTCGCGCTCGGCGGCGCGGCGCTGATCGCCTGGTGCTGGAGCGGCCTGCCCGACGACATCCGACCGCTCGTGCCGTTCTACGCCGCGCTGCTCGCCGGCACCGCCATGACCGCCGTCATCGTCGACGAACGCGCCGGGATCGGCGGCATCAGCTTCTTGGTCTCCGACGGACTCATCGCGGCCTCGAAGGCCCATCGCGTCGACGCCGAGGCCGACGCCGTACGACTGGCCATCATGGTGCTGTACATCGCCGCGATCTTCCTGCTGTCGACCGGGATCCTGGCCAAGGAGAAGCGCTCGCTGGCCGCTGCGGGCGACGGCGGTCTCGACCCACGGGTCCGCACCGACTGCTGGCCGAGGCTGCCATGAGCGACTGGGGCCGAACCGTCCAGGTCCGGATCGGCGTCGGCGCGCTCGACGTACGCGTGGCCGGGCCGCAGGACGGCCCGGCCGTCGTGCTGCTGCACGGCTTCCCACAGACCTCGCGGTCGTGGGGCGCCGTCGTCCCGGCACTCGCCGAAGCCGGATACCGCGTGGTGGCACCCGACCAGCGCGGCTACTCCCCCGACGCCCGTCCCGTGGGCGTCGAGCACTACGCGACCGACGCCCTGGCCGACGACGTCGCCGAGCTCGCCGATGCCTTGGGCATCGACACGTTCCATCTCGTCGGGCACGACTGGGGCGCCTCGATCGCGTGGGTCGCGGCCACCCGACATGCCGATCGGATCCGCACCCTGACCACCGTCTCCGTGCCGCACCTGGCCGCGTTCGGCGAAGCGCTGCGCAACGATCCGGACCAGCAGGAACGGTCGGCCTACATCGGCTTGTTCCGCATGGAGGGCAAGGCCGAGCAGGTGCTGCTCGCCGACGACGCCGAGCGCCTGATCTCGATGTACGAAGGGCGGGTTCCCGACGACGACGTCGCCGCCTACGTCGCACTGCTGCGCGAACCGGGGGCACTGACGGCAGCGCTGGGCTACTACCGCGCGATGCAGTCCGATCTGTCCGGACTGCCCGCCGTCACGATGCCCACGACGTTCGTGTGGAGCTCCGGCGACCGCGCCCTCGGACCACGTGGCGCCCACCGGTGCGGCGACTTCGTCGACGCCGACTACCGGTTCGTCGAGCTCGCCGACATCTCCCACTGGGTCCCCGACGAAGCGCCGCACGCCTTGGCCGAGGCGATCGTTGACCGTGCCGGTCGCTGACGGCACGCTGGACAGATGGCCTCGACCCACCACCGCATCGACTACATCGAGCTGCCCGTTACCGACCTCGCTGCGGCAAAGCAGTTCTACACCGCGGCGTTCGGCTGGGACTTCAACGACTACGGCCCGGACTATGCGGGGATCCAAGGTCCCGACGGCGAGGTCGGCGGACTCAACCCGCACGGCGAGGTGCGTCGGGGCGGGCCCCTGGTGTTGTTGTTCTCCGAGGACCTGGACGCATCGGTGGTCGCCGTCCGCGAGGCCGGGGGCCAGATCGTGAACGGGCCGTACGAGTTCCCCGGCGGCCGACGATTCCACTTCACCGACCCCTCCGGCAACGAGCTGGGCGTCTGGGCCGCGCAGTAGCCTTAGGCAGTCGCGCGGGCCGGACGCGGCTCGGAGACCAACGGCCAGGAGTGCCGGTCGATCGGATCTCGCCCCTTCGCGGCCGCGTACGCGTTCCAGTCGTCGATGCGTTCGGCGTGCCACACGTGCTGGCGCAGCATCAGGTCGGCCAACGAGCACGCGCCCGCCTCGACGTGCCGTGCGCCCATCTGGATCGCGACGTCGCGCGCCGCCCGAGCGTCGGCGAGCGCCTCGTGCGCCCGGTCGAGCACGACACCGTAGTACTCGGCGACGTCGACCAGCCGGCGTTGACCCAGCCCGCCGCGCTCGAGCCCCCAGTCGATGACGTACGGATCGACCACCAGCAACCGGTCCCACTGAGGCTGCCGGACGCCGTGACGCGCGGCCTCGGCCCGCAACAACGTGAGGTCGTAGGCCGCGTTGAACACGACCAGTCCGATGCGGCGCTCGATCAGCGACTGCACCCAGTCGGCGACCACGGCCATCGCCTCGCGCGGCGACGGTGCACCCACCAGCGACATGGCCGTGATGCCGTGCACCTCGGCCGACGCCGCCGGGATCGGCACACCGGCGTCCACCAGGCTCTCGCGCTCGGACTCGGGATCGATCAGCGCATAGGACAAGATGCGATCGCGATGCGGGTCGACCCCCGTGGCCTCGAAGTCCAGTGCGGCGAGCGGGCCGGTGAACCAACCGCGGTGGGTGCCGATCGCCGGTGGCTGCGGCTTGCACGTCAGGCACAGGACACGAAGGGCGTCGGGCGGCCCCACGACGCGGCCCGCCTCGGCCGCGACCGGCTCGAAGCACGTCGCGCACGTGGCATCGTCGTGATTGGACCGCACGGTCACCTCCTCGTTGTCATGCACGCTAGACCGCCCCACCGACAACCGCGCCACCGACACGTCGACCGCGGGTCCGTTTACCGGTCGACACGTCGACCGCAGCACCGATTACCGGTCGACACGTCGACCGCGTTGTTACTTACCGGTACGCTCGGGCCATGCGAAAGACCAAGTTCACCGATGCAGTCACCGTCATCACCGGAGCCGGCAGCGGCATCGGCCGGTCGGCGGCAGTCAAGGTCGTCGAGCGCGGTGGACGCGTCGCGCTGACCGACATCAACGCTGCGGGACTCGACGAGGTCGTCGCCTCGCTGCCCGAGGGGTCGGTCCTGCATCACGCGGCATTCGACGTCGCCGACGCCGACGCCGTGCAGACGTTCGCCGATGCCGTGCACGCAAAGGTCGAGGCCGTCGACGTCGTCCTCAACGTCGCCGGCATCTCCACCTGGGGTCGCATCCAGGACCTGGAGGCCAAGCACTGGCGCGACTGCGTCGAGATCGACCTGATGGGTCCGATCCACGTGATGTCGGCGTTCACCCCCAAGATGATCGAACGCGGCCGCGGTGGCCACATCGCCAACGTCTCGTCCGCCGCGGGCCTGTTCGGGCTGCCGCTGCACGCCCCGTACAGCGCCGCCAAGTTCGGGCTGCGCGGAGTCAGCGAGGTGCTGCGATTCGACCTGGCGCAGTACGACATCGGCGTCTCGCTGGTCTGCCCCGGGGCGGTCGACACCCCACTGGTCGGCACCGTCAACATCGTCGGCATCGACCGCACCGACCCCCGCGTCGGCGCCGCGATCAAGAAGTTCCAACGCCACGCCGTCTCCCCCGACAGCGCCGCCGAGTCGATGCTGCGCGGGGTGGAGAAGGGCCGCTCGGTCGTCTTCACCTCCAACGACATCCGCTTCGGCTGGTACGGCCAGCGCTACTTCCCCGCCGGCTACAACCTCGTCATGAAGATCATGAACCGCGAGGCCACCAAGCTCCTCGACAAGTTCCGCTGACGAGTCACCAATTCCCGCTCGCGAGTCACTAGTTCCAGGCGAGGAGTCACGAATTCCTCTCCAGGAGTCACATCGCCTCGTCGTCGAGTGACATCGAGTCCTGCTGGAAGTGACTCATGACCGGAAACTGGTGACTCATGAGCCAGAATGAGTGACTCGCGAGCGGGAATGAGTGACTCGCGAGCGGTCAGAGCTGGAGGAAGACGCGCAGCGCGGAGACGAAGGCCGCGGGTTGCTCGGAGTGCACCCAGTGACCTGAGTCCTTGACGGTGACGAGCCGGACGGCGGGGAACAGCCGTTCCATCTCGGGGCGGTGGGCCTCCCGGACGTAGTCGGAACGATCGCCCGCGACCCACAGCACCGGGTGGTCGAACGTCGCGTCGAAGTGCGGGAAGCCACCGATCGCAGGCAGGTCCCGGCGCAACAGCTTCAAGTTCGCCTGCCACGCGTACCCGTCGTCCCCGGCCCGCAGGTTCTGCAGCAGGAAGTTGCGCACCGTCGTGTTCGGGATCGGGCCGCGCAGCTGGTCTTCGGCATCGGAGCGCCGATGCACGCTCGCCAGGTCGACTCCCGCGAGGCTGCCCAGCAGGTGCTCGAACTCGCCCGAGCCGTCGCTGGGTGCCGGCGCGATGTCGACCACGACCAGCCGGTCGACCAGCTCGGGGTGACGCAACGCCAGCACCATCGCCACCTTGCCGCCCATCGAGTGGCCCACGACGTGCGTCGGCGCCCAGTCTCGCAATCGCTCGGCGACCGCA
>DATMSF010000233.1:0-3964 GCA_035565535.1 Aeromicrobium sp. | reverse complement strand
ATGGGCGTGTGCGCCAGCTCCGGCGGCATGTTCAACAACTACGCCATCGTCCAGGGCGTCGACCACGTCGTGCCGGTTGACATGTACCTGCCCGGCTGCCCGCCGCGACCGGAGATGCTGATCGATGCGGTCCTGAAGCTGCACGACCAGGTCCAGCACACCAAGCTCGGCGCCCACCGGCAGGCCGAGATCGCCGCCGACGAACGCGCCGCGCTGCTGGCCGAGCCGACGTCTGCGATGAAGGGGCTCATGCGATGACCGATGAGTCGAACACCCAGGACGTCAGTCACGACGTCGTCCCGCCGGGCGCGCAGGAGCTCGACGTCATCGACGTCCGCCGCGGCGCGTTCGGGGCCCACGACACCGGGGACACCAGCGGCTTCGGTGGACTCGTGCGTCCCGTCGTCATGCCCGGCGCCTCGCAGAAGCCGTACGGCGGATGGTTCGACCAGGTCGCCGACGACCTGGAGCGGTTCGCGCCGCCAGGGGCCATCGAGAAGGTCGTGGTCGATCGCGGCGAGATCACCTTCTTCATCCGCCGCGAGGCGATCCTCGAGGTCGTCACCCAGCTGCGCAACGCCGAGTCGTTGCGCTTTGAGTTCTGCTCCAGCGTCAGCGGCGTGCACTACCCCCACGAGACCGGCCGTGAGCTGCACGTGGTGTACCACCTGGCGTCGATGACGCACGGTCGTCGGATCCGGCTCGAGGTCACCGCGCCCGACGCCGATCCGCACGTGCCCAGCGTCGTGTCGATCTATCCGACCGCCGACTGGCACGAGCGCGAGACGTGGGACATGTTCGGCATCTGCTTCGACGGCCATCCGGCGTTGACCCGCATCCTGATGCCCGACGACTGGCCCGGCCACCCGCAGCGCAAGGACTACCCCCTGGGTGGGATCCCGGTCGAGTACAAGGGTGGAACGGTGCCCCCTCCGGACCAGAGGAGGAGCTACTCATGACGCAGTCAGGTTCGGTCGGAAGACAGGGGCGAGCCACGATGCTTGCTCGATCCACACGACCCACCAGCGCCTACCCGCGCACCTTCGTCGTGCCGGCGACCGATGGGTGTGAAGGAGGCCTGCGATGACGACGACGAGCGATCCGTACGCGGGCACCAGCGAGACCACCGAGGGCACGGTCTTCACCGTCACCGGTCAGGACTGGGACTCCATCGACACCACTGCGGTCGAAGGCGACCACATGGTCATCAACATGGGTCCGCAGCACCCCTCCACCCACGGTGTGCTGCGCCTGATCCTGGAGATCGACGGCGAGACGATCCGCGACGCCCGGGCCGGCATCGGCTACCTGCACACCGGCATCGAGAAGAACATGGAGTTCCGCACCTGGACGCAGGGCGTGACCTTCTGCACCCGCATGGACTACGTGGCCCCGTTCTCCAACGAGGCGGCCTACGTGCGCGCGGTCGAGCGACTGCTCGACATCGAGGCGCCCGAACGCGCCCAGATCATCCGGGTCCTGCTGCTGGAGCTGAACCGGATCAGCTCTCACCTGGTCTGCATCGCCACCGGCGGCATGGAGATCGGCGCGCTGACCGTCATGACGTGCGGCTTCCGCGACCGTGAGCTGATCCTCAACCTGTTCGAGGCCATCACCGGCCTGCGGATGAACCACGCGTTCTTCCGTCCCGGCGGCGTCGCGCAGGACCTGCCCGACGGGGTGCTGCAGCAGCTGCGTGACACCGTGAAGCTGCTGAAGAAGCGGCTGCCCGAGTACGCGGCGCTGTGCAACGAGAACCCGATCTTCAAGGCGCGATTGAAGGGCGTCGGTCATCTCGAGCTGGCCGGGTGCCTGGCGCTGGGGCTGACCGGTCCGATCCTGCGCTCGACGGGCTACGACTGGGACCTGCGCAGACGCGAACCGTACTGGGGTTACGACACGTACGACTTCGACGTCGTCACGCGCGACGAACCCGACGCCTACGGTCGGTTCCGCGTCCGCCTGGACGAGATGTGGGAGTCGCTCAAGATCGTCGAGCAGGTCACCGAGCGGCTCGCGCAGACCGAGGGCCAACCCGTCATGGTCGCGGACAAGAAGATCGCCTGGCCGGCCCAGCTCAGCGTCGGCGCCGACGGACAGGGCAACTCTCCCGAGCACATCAAGCACATCATGGGTGAATCGATGGAGGCGTTGATCCATCACTTCAAGATCGTCACGGAGGGCTTCCGGGTGCCGCCGGGCCAGGCCTACGGCGTCATCGAGGCCCCGCGCGGTGAGATCGGCTGCCACCTGGTCTCCGACGGCGGCACGCGCCCGTACCGCGCCCACTTCCGCGATCCGTCGTTCGTGAACCTGCAGGCCACCTCGGTGATGAGCGAGGGGGCGATGATCTCCGACGTGATCGTCGCGATCGCCAGCATCGACCCGGTGATGGGCGGTGTCGACCGGTGAGGCGCGCGGCTCCTTCGTCGCCGCACCAGCGGCTCGTGCCTCACCGCTGTCAGGCTGCGCCTGGGCGCCCGCCTCGCTTCGCTCGGCCTGTGGAAGCGTCACGGCTTCGCCGTGCCCGCGCTGGCGCGCGGCCGCTACCCCTCGCTCCGTTCGGGGCCATGGTTGCGTTCGAAGGGGAGGGATCTCGATGAGTCTTTCCGAGACGACCATTGCCGAGCTGCACGAGCTGGCTGCGCGCTATCCGCAGAAGCGGTCGGCGTTGCTGCCGATGCTGCACCTGGTGCAGTCGGCCGAGGGCAGCGTGACGACCGAGGGCATCGAGCGCTGCGCCGAGATCCTCGAGCTCAGCACGGCGCAGGTCTCGGGGGTCGCGACCTTCTACACGATGTACAAGCGCCGCACGATGGGCGAGCACCACGTGGGCGTGTGCACCAACACGCTGTGCGCCGTGATGGGCGGCGACGAGATCTTCTCGTGCCTGAAGGACCACCTCGGCGTCGGCAACGACGAGACCACCGAGGACGGCAAGATCACCCTCGAGCACATCGAGTGCAACGCTGCCTGCGACTACGCGCCGGTGATGACGGTCAACTGGGAGTTCTTCGACAACCAGACCCCACAGTCGGCCGTCGAGCTGGTCGACAAGCTGCGGGCCGGTGAGACCGTGCAGAGCACCCGCGGCGCGACCATCACGTCGTGGCGGGAGGCCGAACGCGTCATCGCCGGCTTCGAGGACGGCCTCGTCGACGAAGGTCCCACCGCGGGACCGGCGTCACTGGCCGGCCTGGAGATCGCCAACGCCAACGGCTGGACCGCGGCAGCACCGTCGGCGAAGGGCGCTGCCGGTGTCGCCGACACCAAGATCAAGGCCGTCGAGCAGGCCGACACGCGTCGGGCCGAGTCCGAGACGATTGACGAGGAGAAGCCCGATGACTGACACGCTGACTCCCGTCCTGACCGACGACTGGGCCGACGATCGTGCCTGGACGCTGGAGAACTACCGCCGCCGCGGCGGCTACTCGGTGCTCGAGACGGCGCTGCGCAGCAAGCCGGCCGACCTGATCGAGCAGGTCAAGGACTCCGGACTGCGCGGCCGAGGCGGTGCAGGCTTCCCGACCGGCATGAAGTGGTCGTTCATCCCGCAGGACAACCCCAAGCCCAAGTACCTGGTGGTCAACGCCGACGAGTCCGAGCCGGGCACGTGCAAGGACATCCCACTGATGATGGCCTCGCCGCACAAGCTGATCGAGGGCGTCATCATCTCCTCGTACGCGATCGGCGCCAAGCAGGCGTTCATCTACGTCCGCGGCGAGGTGCTGCACGTCATCCGCCGGCTGCGCGCCGCCTGCCGTGAGGCGTACGAGGCCGGGCTGCTGGGTCAGGACATCCTGGGCACCGGCGTCGACGTCGACCTGGTCATCCATGCCGGCGCGGGCGCCTACATCTGCGGCGAGGAGACCGCGCTGCTCGACTCGCTCGAGGGCCTGCGCGGCCAGCCGAGGTTGCGCCCACCCTTCCCCGCCGTCGAGGGTCTCTACGCCTGCCCGACGGT
>DATMSF010000232.1:0-7047 GCA_035565535.1 Aeromicrobium sp. | reverse complement strand
CGCGACCAGGAATCCGGCAAGGACATCACGTGTTGTCCGAGTCATCGCGCCTCCTCAGCGGTTCGAGCAACAAGATGATGCCCAGTCCCACCGCCAGGATCGCCCAGATGATGTGCGACCGGTGTCGGTGGATGAAGCTCTCGTCGTCCGCCTGGGAAGCAGGCTCGCGCTGCGTCACCTCGCGGCCCGTCGTGACCTCGTAGTGGATCGTGCCCTCGACCGGGTGTCCGTCCGCCGAGACGACTCGGTACGACAACGTGTAGGTCCCTCGCTGATCGACATCGGCGACCGTGGCGGTGACGCGTCGATCGACCGCCCGCACGTCGCTGACCTCGACGCTGCTGCCGTCCGGCGCACTGACCACGACTGCCGCGTTGCCGACGGTCTCGTTGAACGTCAAGGTCGCCGTCGACGGGGCGGTGGCGTGGGTCGAGCCGTCGGCGGGGTCGGTCTCGATCAGCGCAGCGTGCGCGAGTGCGGGACCGGATGCCAGGACGACCAGCGCGCTCGCCACAGCGAGCACGCCGGCCGTCCACACAGATCGTCTACGCACGACGTCGATTCTGCACCGCGACGACGAGTGCGACCGCCGCGAGGACGATCGCGACGATCGACAGCACGTCGAATCCGGACCCGCCCTGCTCGGACTCGTCCTGGGCCGTCCCATCCGGACTTGCGTCATCGTGGTCGTCATCGGCTGCGGCGTGGGAGTGGCCGCCGCCACCTTCGGCCAGCGTCAGCGTCGGAGCCGGGCGCTCGGCGCCGTCGCCGGTCTGGTCCCAGGCCACCACGTCGCCGTCGTCGTACGTCTGAGTCGCCGGCAGCACGAGCGTCTGGCTCGCCGGCAACGGACCACCTGAGATCGCGAACGTGTCGAACCCGCCGACGGGGATGCCTCCGCCGGTCGCGGTCCAGGTGATCGACGTGACGGCTTCGGTCAGCTCGAAGTCGCCGACCTTGACCGGCTCGTCGAACGTCGTCGTGTCGGTCGTCACCTTCCAGCCGGGTTTCGACTGGGCCGTGACGTGGGCCAGCGGCGTCTCCGACGGCAGCGTGATCGTCAGCTTCGTCGTCGCCGCTGTGTCGGACTCGTTCGGGACGCGGAACGTCAGCATGCCGTAGCCGCCTTGGCTGGCGTCGGTGGAGCTGACCGTGACGTGTGCGGCTGCCGGAGCGGCCAGCGCGACAGTGGCGGCGAGCGCCGTGAACAGGGCAGTACGGAACCGCCCGATGGATCGGGTCATCATGATGTGCTTTCTCGTGAAGGGGATTTGTGGTCGGGGTTCAGACCCGAACCGGCGGTCCCCTCACCGAGACGAAGCGCTGAGCTGCGATCCCGACGGCTCGCTGGTCGTGGCATCCGATCGGCACCGAGTCGGCAGACGGCACCGGCGTGACGCCGGGGCGCCGGACCACGCGCGCCTTCAGCGCGTCGTACAGCTGCCAGGCCCACCGCTCGCCGCGCATCAGCAACGCGGCCGAGAGTCCCGTCGCCACCAGGTGACCACCCAGCATCGACCACCCGCCCACGGCGGGGTCGTCGACGGCGCACATCAGGTGCACCACCGCCTGGGTCAGCACCAGCAGACCGAGCAGCTGGCTCGTGCTGACGCGACGACCCGTGATGGTGGCGGCTACTGCGCTCGATCCGAGCAGCAACGCGAGTGCTGCTGCCGGGGTCGTCGACCCGCCGGACAGGTCGTGCGCCGCCACCGCCGTCAGGGTGCTCGTCATCGCCGCGGCGAGTGTCCGCGTGGTGCGCCACGGGCTCGATCCGACAGGCGACGACATACCTCGAGGGTATCGGGCTGGGCACTGTGATCTGCACCCGCGTGGGGCTAGCGTGAAAACCATGACCGACTCCCCCGAGACCTTGGCGTACATCACCCGTGACGAGCAGTGGGGCGCCCACAACTACCACCCACTCCCGGTCGTCATCGCCGAAGCGGAGGGATCCTGGGTCACCGACGTCGACGGCAATCGTTACCTGGACTTCCTGTCCGGGTACTCGGCACTGAACTTCGGCCATCGACACCCCGACCTGATCCGCGCGGCACACGACCAGCTCGACAGGCTGACGCTGACCTCGCGAGCCTTCCACAACGACCAGTTCGGGTTGTTCTGCGAGTCGCTGGCGCAGCTGACGGGCACCGAGATGGTGTTGACCATGAACACCGGTGCAGAAGCAGTCGAGTCGGCGATCAAGGTCGCCCGCAAGTGGGCCTACGAGGTCAAAGGAGTCGAGTTCGACTCCGCCGAGATCATCGTCGCGGCGGGCAACTTCCACGGCCGGACGACCACGATCGTCTCGTTCTCCGACGACCCGCTCGCCCACGACAACTACGGCCCGTTCACCCCCGGATTCATCACCGTGCCGTACGGCGACCTCGACGCCGTCGCCGCCGCCATCGGTCCCAACACCGCCGCCGTCCTGATGGAGCCGATCCAAGGCGAGGCCGGGGTCATCGTGCCTCCGGACGGATTCTTCGCCGGCGTCCGCGAGCTGTGCTCGACCAACGCCGTGCTGCTGATCGCCGACGAGATTCAGTCGGGGCTGGCGCGCACCGGCGAGCTGTTCGCGCTGGACCACGACGGGGTCCGCGCCGACCTGTACACCCTCGGCAAGGCGCTCGGCGGCGGCATCGTCCCGGTCTCGGCGGTCGTCGGCCGGGCCGATGTGCTCGGCGTGCTCAAGCCCGGTCAGCACGGCTCGACGTTCGGCGGCTATCCCGTCGCCTGCGCCGTCGGGCGCGAAGTGATCGCGCTGCTGTCGACCGGTGACTTCCAACGCCGCTCCACCGAGCTGGGTGCCCACCTGCATGCCCGACTGAACCAGTTGGTCGGCCAAGGGCTCGTAGCCGTGCGGGGCCGAGGGCTGTGGGCCGGCGTCGACATCGATCCTGCCGTCGGCACGGGTCGGGAGGTCTCGATGGCACTGCGTGACCGCGGCGTCCTGTGCAAGGAGACCCACGAGCGCACGCTGCGCATCGCTCCCCCGCTGGTCATCACCCGTGACGAGCTCGACAGCGCAATCGACGCCCTGGCGCAGGTGATCGGTGCATGACGACGCAGTCGTCGTCGGCGGTCACGATCCGCGCTGCCACCGTCGATGACGTTCCGGCGCTCGCCGATCTCGCCGCCGCGACATTTCCGCTCGCGGCTCCGCCGCACGTCACGGCGGAGTCGCTCGAGGCGTTCATCGACGAGCACTTGTCTGCCGCGCGATTCTCGCTGTACCTGACCGACCCGGCACGAGCGGTCAGCGTCGCGATCGACGACACCGGTCGGCTGATCGGGTACACGCTGCTGGTCGTCGAGCAGCCGTCCGACGGCGATGTGGCCGCGGTGATCGACTTCGTCCCGGCAGCCGAGCTCAGCAAGGTGTACGTCCACCCCGATGCCCACGGGTCGGGAGCTGCCGCTGACCTGGTCACAGCCGCGATCGCAGACGCCCGCGCCCGCGGGGTCGCCGGCATGTGGCTGGGGGTCAACCAGCAGAACGTCCGCGCCCAGAGGTTCTACGCCAAGTGCGGGTTCACCCGTGTGGGCACCAAGCGCTTCCAGGTGGGCGCGGGCTTGGAGCACGACTTCGTGTACGCCCTGGACCTGGGGCGTTGAGTCAGCCGACCTGCGCGGACAGGACGCCGTGGGGTGCTCGGACCTCCACGACGGCCCCTCGGTGCAGCTGCCGACCACGCCGTGTCTCCACGACGCCGTCGACCAGGACGTCACCGTCGCCGATGATGGCACCGGCGTGGGCGCCGGACTCGGCGAATCCGGCGAACTTGAGGAACTGGCCCAATCGGATCATGTCGCCGCGGATCTCGATGACTTCCGGTTGGCTCACGGCTCCAGCATAGGCTCAGTACATGAGTGGGTCGGTGCGTGCTGACGTGTGGGTCTGGAGCGCGCGTCTGTACAAGTCCAGGTCGCTGGCCACCTCGGCGTGCAAGGCCGGACACGTCGCGGTCAACGGCAGCAAGGTCAAGCCCTCGGCCCCGGTTCACGTCGGTGACACGGTCGAGGCGCTGACTCCCGGTGGACTGCGGCGCTACGTCGTCAAGGAGCTGTTGACCAAACGTGTCGGGGCTGCCGCCGCGGCAGCGGCATTCGACGATCAGTCCCCTCCTCCGCCGCCGCGCGAGGAACGTCCCGCCCCGGTAGCAGTGCGTGACCGGGGTGCCGGGCGACCGACCAAGCGCGATCGACGGCGTCTGGACCGACTCCGCGGTCGTTGACGGCGTCGCCGCCGGTCACGAGGCGCTGGGTCGACTCAGCAGCGGGTGCAGGTGCTCGGTCGCCAGGGGCGCGATCGGCAGACCAGGAGCCATCGGGTCGAGCCACACCGACTCCACGATCTCGGCGCCGATCGTGTGGTCGGGATCGTCCAGGTCGACCCGGAAGCAGGTGGCGTGGAGAGCTTCCCCGGGTTCGTTGGCTGCGTCGGTCACGAACAGTCCGAGGGGCGCGAACGCCTGTTCCGGCAGGTCGAGCCCGATCTCCTCGACCAGCTCGCGGCGCAGTGCCGTGACGGCGTCCTCGCCGGACTCGGGCTTGCCCCCGGGGTTCATGAAGATCTCGGTTCCGCGCTTGCGCACCATCAGCACCCGACCGTCCGGTCTGACCACCAGAGCTGCGACGACAGCGATCACACCAGGTCCTCGGGGTCGAACGGGTGCAGCACGCAGCGGCGTTCGAGCTCGGCGATGGCCTGATCGACGTCGTCGCCGAACCACGGGATGCTCGGCTGCCCCGCGACGACGAAGTCCGATTCGACCATCCGATCGACCAGGTCGCGCATCGGAGCCCAGAACGTGGTGTCGAGAAATGCTGCCGGTTTGGCGTGGATCCCCAGCTGCGCCCAGGTCCACTGCTCGGTGACCTCCTCGAGCGTTCCGGCACCGCCTGGCAGCGTGATGAACGCATCGGACCGTTCGGCCATCAGCGCCTTGCGCTGGTGCATGTCGTCGACGACGTGCAGCTCGGTCAGTCCTGGATGTGACAGCTCACGTGCGTCGAGCTGGTGCGGAATCACCCCGATCACGTCCCCGCCGGCCTCGAGGGCCGCATTGGCCACGACTCCCATCAGGCCCACGTTGCCACCGCCGTACACGACTGTGACGCCTGCTTCGGCCAGGCGGCGGCCGGTCGTCGCGGCCAGATCGGTCCAGCGGGAGTCGGTGCCGAATCGCGATCCGCAGAACACCGCCACCGCGTCGAGAGCCATGGGTCGAAGCCTATCGGTGCGATTCTCTAGGCTGGTGGCGTGACGACGCAGACCGAGCAGCTGCTCAAGGCTTGGGTTCCGGCCGGTTACCGGGTGCTTCAGGACACGGCGGGGCGCTACGGCGGCTACTTGACGACGGGCGACCTCGCTGCTCGTGTCCAGGACGAGACCGGACGCAGCGGCGGAGGCCGTCCGACGTGGATCGGCCAGCTGCTGGAGCTGGTCGCGATGCAGGCCGCACGGACCGGCGACGCCCCACTGGCCGCCTTGTGCGTGCAGTCCGACCTCGGTGTGGGTGATCGGTACGCGCGGATCCTGGCTGCCGCCGGCCGCGTGCTTCCGCAGGGCGTCGACGTCGACGACCAAGCCGCCGAGGACCGGCTGGAGTGCTACCGGCGGTACGCGGCCGATCTGCCGGACGACGGTGGTCAGCCCCGACGACTCGCGCGGACGCCTCGCTCCCGAACCACCTCGGCCGACGCTCGTCCCGCCCGCAACCGCACGCCCGAACGCCCCGCACCGGCAGTCTGCCCGACCTGTTTCATGCAGCTGCCTGCCACCGGCGTCTGCGACACGTGCGCATGACCGAATTTTGCGGGGTAATGCACCACCAAGTCGGATGAAACCGGTGCATTACCCCGCAAAATTTGTCGGGAGCGACAACGTCGGGCTGACAGTGTGCTGGTTCAGGACATAGGAGACACATCTCTCAAGACATAGGAGACACCGGTGTCGGGTTGATGCTCGAGCATGTCGAAGGCTCGCCTGGTCATTGCTGCCCTGTTCATTGAGAACCAGTCACCTTCGGAGGTCGCCGCCCGCTACGGTGTCCACCGTTCCTGGGTCTACAAACTCAAGGCTCGCTACGAGTCGGAGGGTGACGCTGCGCTCGAACCACGGTCTCGGCGGCCCAAGACCTCGCCGACCGCGATCAGCAAGCAGACAGTCGACCTGATCGTCAGGCTCCGCCGTGAACTATCGGCCGCCGGCCTCGATGCTGGCTCCGACACCATCTGCTGGCACCTGGCCCACCACCACGACATCAGCGTCTCGCCCGCCACGATCAGCCGCTACCTGGCCAAGACCGGCCTGGTCACACCCGAGCCGAAGAAACGACCCAAGTCGTCCTATGTCCGCTTCGCCGCCTCGATGCCCAACGAAACCTGGCAGTCCGACTTCACCCACTACCGCCTCGCCACCGGCACTGATGTTGAGATCCTGACCTGGCTCGACGACTGCACCCGCTACGCCATCAGGGTCACCGCCCACCCCCGAGTCACCACCCCCATCGTGCTGGCCGAGTTCAGAACAGCAGTCAAAACCGCTGGAATCCCAGCCTCTACACTCACCGATAACGGGATGGTCTTCACCACCCGGTTCGCCGGCGGCAAAGGAGGCCGCAACGGATTCGAAGCCGAACTCCGCCGACTGCACATCACCCAAAAGAACGGCCGACCGAACAAGCCGACCACTCAAGGCAAAGTCGAAAGATTCCAGCAAACCGTCAAGAAATAGCTCCGCGCACAAGCCCGTCAACCCGCCAGCATCCCTGAGCTGCAGACCCTGCTCGACCAGTTCGTCGACTACTACAACCACCAGCGTCCACACCGCTCCCTGCCACATCAGGCCACCCCCGCAGCCCTGTTCACCACCATGCCCAAAATGCTGCCCCGCAACAGCCGCGACGCCGACACCCACGACCGCGTCCGCCACGACCGCATCGACAAAACCGGCGCCGTCACCCTGCGCGTCAACGGCAAAATGCACCACATCGGCATCGGACGAACCCACGCCCGAACCCACGTCATCCTGCTCATCCA
>DATMSF010000231.1:0-4827 GCA_035565535.1 Aeromicrobium sp. | reverse complement strand
CGTCGGGCTCGACCGACCGCCAGACCGTCAACGTGCTGTCTCTGGAGGACTACACGAAGGGCGTGATCGCTCGGGAGATGCCGTCGAGCTGGCACGCCGAGGCGTTGAAGGCGCAGGCTGTCGCAGCGCGGACCTACGGCGTCCGCGGAGTGAAGTCCACCGGCTACTACGACATGTGTGACACGACGAGCTGCCAGGTGTACGGCGGCGTGGCCGCGGAGACGGCTGCTTCCAACGCTGCTGTCGACGCGACGCGCGGCAAGATCTTGACCTATCAGGGCAAGCCCGCGTTCACCCAGTTCTCCTCGTCGTCGGGCGGTTACACCAACAAGGGCTCTCAGCCCTACCTGACGCCCGTCGCGGACCCCTGGGACGGCTGGTCGGGCAACAAGAACCACGCCTGGACCATCACCGTCGACGCGTCGACGATCGAGAAGGCCAACCCGACGATCGGCACGCTCCGCTCGATCTCGATCACGAAGCGGAACGGCTACGGCGACATGGGTGGCCGAGTCACGTCGGTCAAGCTGACGGGCTCGAAGGCGACGAAGACGATCACCGGCGTCGCGGCCCGTTGGGACTTCGGTCTGCGGTCGGACTGGTTCGGCTTCTGAGATACTCCTGACGTGGGGAGCATCGCGAACTCGATCCTGATCTCGGCCGCGGCGAACACGGCGTCGCTGGGGTTGGCTGCCTGGATCTTCGACGGCTTCGACATCACCTGGGGCTGGTTCATCGCGGCGGTCGTGCTGTTCACCGCGCTGACGGTGGTGCTGCGCGGCGTCGTGCTGCGGACGGTCAACCGGTTCGCACGCGGCTACACCATCATCGGCGGGTTGGTCCTGACGACCCTGGCGCTCGCGCTGACCGACTGGGTGGTCCCCGCGAGCGGTTTCGCGATCGACGGCTGGGGCACCTGGATCGGTGTCGTCCTCATCGTGTGGGCCGCCGGCGTCGCCTACGGCGAAGTCGACCACCAGGCTCCACCGGAGGTCCGCGGCGAATCACCCCGCTGATGAGTCACTCATTCTCGCTGATGAGTCACCAATTCCGGCTCAAGAGTCACTAGTTCCCTCTGATGAGTCACCAATTTCCGTCCGACGAGTCACGGTCCGGTCGACAGGTATCCGCGTCGAGGACTGACGGTGACTCGGGACGGGAATGAGTGACTCGCGAGACCGAAGGAGTGACTCGCGAGGTGGAATCAGTGACTCGCGAGGGTTACTCGGCGTCCTTGATCTCGGCCAGCACGTCGCCGGAGCCGACGGTCGCGCCGACCTCGGGCGAGAGGCCGGTGACGACGCCACCCTTGTGAGCGTTGATGGGCTGTTCCATCTTCATCGCCTCGATGACGAAGAGCTGGTCGCCCTCGGCCACCGTGGCGCCCTCCTCGACGGCGATCTTGACGATCGTGCCCTGCATCGGGGCCGTCACGGCGTCGCCGGAGGCCGCGGCACCGCCACCGCCACCGGCCTTGCGCTTGGGCTTCTTGGCGCCGCTGGGAGCCGCTGCGGAGGCACCCAGTCCGCCGGGCAGCACGACCTCGACGCGCTTGCCGCCCACCTCGACCACGACGCGCTCGCGCTCGGCCGGCTCGTCGGCGTCGGCGGCGTCGCCGCCGTAGGGCTCGATGTCGTTGACGAACTCGTTCTCGATCCACGTCGTGTAGACGTCGAACGAGCCTTCACCGGACGGGTTCGAGGCCCCGACGTACGCCGGTTCGTCGAGCACCTTCTTGAAGAACGGGATGATTGTCGGCATGCCGTCGACGACGAACTCATCGAGCGCACGCTTCGACCGGGCGATGGCTTGCGTTCGATCCTGGCCCGACACGATCAGCTTGGCGACCAGGGAGTCGAACGAACCGGGGATGGTCTCGCCCTTCTCGTAGCCGGAGTCGAGGCGAATGCCGGGGCCGCTGGGAGGTGCCCACTCGGTCAACGTGCCCGGTGCCGGGAAGAAGTTGCGGCCTGCATCCTCGGCGTTGATGCGGTACTCGATCGCGTGCCCCTTGATCTCGGGATCGTCGTAGCCGAGCTCCTCGCCTGCAGCGATGCGGAACATCTCCTGCACCAGGTCGATGCCGGTGACTTCCTCGGAGACGCAGTGCTCGACCTGCAGACGGGTGTTGACCTCCAGGAACGAGATCGTGCCGTCCGCGGCAACCAGGAACTCGCACGTTCCTGCGCCGACGTAACCGGCCTCTCGCAGGATCGCCTTCGACGAGCTGTAGAGGCGCTCGATCTGCTCATCGGTCAGGAACGGGGCGGGCGCTTCCTCCACGACCTTCTGGTGGCGGCGCTGCAGCGAGCAGTCGCGGGTCGAGACGACCACGACGTTGCCGTGCGTGTCGGCCAGGCACTGCGTCTCGACGTGGCGGGGGCGGTCGAGGAACTTCTCGACCAGGCACTCGCCGCGACCGAACGCGCCGATGGCTTCGCGGGTGGCCGATTCGAACAGCTCAGGGATCTCCTCGAGCGTGCGTGCGACCTTCAGTCCGCGCCCGCCGCCGCCGTAGACGGCCTTGATCGCGATCGGCAGGCCGTACTCCTTGGCCAGAGCGACGACCTCGTCGGCATCCTTGACCGGGTCCTTGGTGCCGGGGGCCAGCGGCGCGTTGGCGCGCTCTGCGATGTGCTTGGCCTTGGCCTTGTCGCCCAGGGCGTCGATCGCCTCGGGCGACGGGCCGATCCAGACCAGCCCGGCGTCGATGACGGCCTGGGCGAACTCGGCGTTCTCGGCCAGGAAGCCGTAGCCGGGGTGCACGCTGTCGGCGCCGCTGCGCTGAGCGACCGCGATGATCTTCTCGATCGACAGGTACGAGTCGCCGGGAGTGGAGCCCTCGAGCGAATAGGCCTCATCGGCCAACCGGACGAACAGCGCGTCACGATCGGGCTCGGCGTACACCGCGACGGATCCGATGCCGGAGTCCTTGCACGCGCGGATCACCCGGACGGCGATCTCTCCGCGATTGGCGATCAGGACCTTCTGCAGGGGCTTGCTCACTCTGACGGTCTCCTTAGAGGAAATGGCTGCCTGCTGAGTCTAGGGGGACACGTCGAGGCTCCGACTCGGAGGTTCGTCACAGGGCGGTTTCGGCGACCGGCGGAGGCGCCGAAGGGCCGAGACACGCGTGCGCGACGACGTGCGCCAGAGGTTAACAAGCATTAACAGCGTTGCTACGATGTCGCCATGTCGTTCCAGCTGAGCCCTGAGCACGAGTCCTTCCGGCACGTCGTCCGCGAGTTCGCCCAAGCCGAGGTCGCGCCGCACGTGGCCGAGTGGGACCGACAGCACCACTTCCCGGTCGACCTCGTCCAGAAGATGGGGGCCCTGGGACTGTTCGGTCTGACCGCACCGGAGGAGTTCGGTGGCGCGGGTGGGGACTTCACCAGCCTGTGTGTCGCGATCGAGGAGCTGGGACGCGTCGACCAGTCGATCGGCATCACGCTGGAGGCCGCTGTCGGGCTGGGCATCAACCCGATCCAGCAATTCGGGACGCAGGCCCAGAAGGAGCAGTGGTTGCCCGACCTGGTCGCGGGACGAGCGCTGGCGGGGTTCGGCCTGACCGAGCCGGGCGCCGGGTCCGACGCGGGCGCGACCAAGACCAAGGCCGTGCTCGACGGTGACCAGTGGGTCGTCAACGGAGCCAAGCAGTTCATCACCAACTCAGGGAGCGAGCTGACCTCGCTGGTCACCGTCACGGCACGGACCGGTCAGACCGACCAAGGTCGCGCGGAGATCTCCGCGATCATGGTGCCCGCCGGAACGCCCGGCTTCACCGCCGAGGCCCCGTACGACAAGCTCGGCTGGCACATCTCCGACACCCACCCGCTGACGTTCGTGGACGCCCGTGTGCCGAGCGAGAACCTGCTGGGCGAGCGTGGCCGCGGATACGCACAGTTCCTGGCCACCCTCGACGACGGACGCGTCGCCATCGCAGCGTTGGCGGTGGGCTGCATCCAGGCCTGTCTCGACCTGTCCGTGCAGTACGCCGGCGAGCGCACCACGTTCGGCAAGCCCATCGGTGCGAAGCAGGGCGTGGCGTTTCAGATCGCTGACCTGGCCACGATGGCCGCCGCCGGTCGCGCGCTGACGTATCAGGCTGCCGCCATGAAGGACGCCATGCTTGCGGGCGCGGGCCCGTCGGCTGCCGACTTCAAACAGGCGGCGTCGATCGCCAAGCTCTACACCTCCGAGGCGGCTGTGACCGCCACGCGTGTCGCCACGCAGGTCTTCGGCGGTTACGGGTTCATGGAGGAGTACCCCGTCGCCCGCTTCTACCGGGACGCGAAGATCCTCGAGATCGGCGAAGGCACCAGCGAGGTGCAGCGCATGCTGATCGCGCGCGGCCTCGGCCTACCGGCGGAGTGATCGCGCTCGTCGGTTCGGCCCGTCAACCTCGGTTCCACAGGCTCGGCCAGCTGATGCCGAGGTCGGTCACCAGCTCGCGCAGCAGCGGCAGTGACAGGCCGATCACGTTGTGGTGGTCGCCCTCGATCGCACGGACGAACGCGCCGCCGTATCCGTCGATCGTGAAGGCTCCGGCCACCTGCAAGGGCTCGCCCGTAGCGACATAGGCGTCGATCTCGTCGTCGGTGACGTCAGCGAAGTGCACGACGGTCGCGGCGGACTCGACGAACTCCTCCTGGCCCCACCGCACGCAGTGTCCGGTGTGCAGCACCCCGCTGCGCCCACGCATCCGGCGCCAGCGACCGGCGGCCTCGACGGGTCCGATCGGCTTGCCCAGTATGTCGTTCTCGAAGGCCAGCACCGAGTCGCAGCCGATCACCAGGGCGTCGGGGCCGACCTGCTCGGCCACCGCAC
>DATMSF010000230.1:0-1919 GCA_035565535.1 Aeromicrobium sp. | reverse complement strand
GACCTGGATGGCGGCGCCGTCGACCTGTTGGCCGTCCAGTGCGGCGAATCCCTCGGCTTGCACCGTCGCGACGTCGAGCTCACCACCGGCGACGGCAGCCACCTGCTGTGCGGGGTCGATGGTCTGCCAGACGATCCGGTCGAGCTTGGGCGCAGCACCCCACCAGCGCCGGTTGGGTTCCATCACGATCCGGCCGCGGTCGCGGTCGACCTCCTGGACGATGAACGGACCGTTCGAGGGGAGGAATCGGTCGACATATCGCTCGTTGAACTTCCCAGGGCTGGACGACACCGCCGCCGGCAGCGCCGGATAGACGAACCGTGGCCAGTCGGCGATCGGCTCGTCGAACGTGACGGTGTACTCGTACTCGTCACGGCCCTGCTCGACCGAGGAGATCGTGTCCCAACCGCGCGTGGAGAACACGTCGTAGTCGTCGTCGGAACCGTCGTGGGCCTTGACGTAGGCGATCATGTCGTCGGCGGTGATGGGCGTACCGCCCTGCCACACCGCCTCGCGGTTCAGCTCCACCCGGACTCGCAGAGGTGACTGCGAGACCACCTCGACCGCTCGGGCGTAGCTCGGATCGACCTCCCAGTCGCCGTCCTCGGTGATCCGGACCGCCGAACCCGTCGTGGGCGACAGCAACAGCGACAGGTCGATGTCGCTGTTCGAGGAGTGCTCGGGGTTGAAGTTCTCCGGCAGCCCCAGCAGGCCGACGGTCAACGTCCCGCCGTCGACGACCTCGGCGGGAGCGGCGGTGGACCACGCCACGCTCGGTGCCGGTCGAGGGCTGGTCTCCTGCTCGGTCTCGCCGCCCGTGCAGGCGGTCAGCAGGACAGCGGACAGCACGACGGCCGACACCCGAAGAATCGAGCGCCGGCCGTTCATGGTGTGCGGTGGTGCGACGTTACTTCGACGCAACCACGTTCAGCTTGACCTGGGCCACGACGTCGGGGTGCAGCCGCACCGACACCTCGTGGGCTCCCAGCGTCTTGATGGGGTTACCGATCTCGATGCGACGCTTGTCGACCGAGCCGCCGGTGGCGGAGACGGCCTCGGCGACGTCGGTGACCGTGACGGCACCGAACAGGCGACCACCCGGGCCGGCCTGGACCGGCACGTTGATGGGCGATGCCTCGAGGCGGCCCTTGAGCGCCTGTGCCTCTTCCAGGTCGTGGATCGCGTTGGCCTCACGGGCCTTCTTGATCGAGTCGACCTGCTTCTGTCCGCCCTTGGTCCAGCGGATCGCGAAGTTGCGCGGCAGCAGGTAGTTGCGGCCGTAACCGTCCTTGACCTCGACGATGTCGCCGGGGGAGCCGAGGTTGGAGACCTCGTGCGTGAGGATGAGCTTCATGTTCGTGATCCCCTTCCTCAGCGAGTGGTGGAGGTGTAGGGGAGCAGTGCCATCTCACGGGCGTTCTTGATCGCCTTGGCGATCTGACGCTGCTCCTGGACCGAGACACCGGTGACGCGGCGGGCACGGATCTTGCCGCGGTCGGAGATGAACTTGCGCAGCAGCGCGGTGTCCTTGTAGTCGATGACGGTGACGCCGGCAGCCGCGAGCGGGTTGCTCTTCTTCTTCGGCTTCCGGATAACGGGCTTGGCCATGATGTTCCTTCGTGTCTTTCAGAATGCTCAGAATGGGGGATCGTCGTTCGACGACGGCGTGTCCCAGCCGCCCTGCTGTGCCGGTGCCGCGGGAGCAGCGGCGTTACCGCCGCCTCCCCACGGGTTGGCAGCCGCGCCGCCGCCTCCACCACCGGATCCTCCGCTGGTTCGGGTGACGGTGGCGGTGGCGAACCGCAGCGAGGGACCGATCTCGTCGACGGTCATCTCGACGCTGGTGCCCTTGGAGCCGTCCTGTCGTTCGTAGTTGCGGACCTTCAGGGCGCCCGTCACGATGACGCGCTGCCCCTTCT